>JALOTV010000230.1 GCA_025457685.1 Opitutaceae bacterium | reverse complement strand
GACCTCGGATGAAGGGCGCATCCTGGAGGTAAGCGGCACGGCGACGGCGGAGCCGCTGCGGCTCGCGGATGTGCTGGTGGGCGAGGTGTGGCTGGCCTCGGGGCAGAGCAACATGGACTTCACGGTGGCACGCACGGAGAAATACACGTTCGCGGGCGTGGTGAACGAGTCGGAGGAGGTGGCGGCGGCGACGTATCCGCGGATCCGCATGTTCAAGGGTGATTGGCAAAAAGCAGCCGAGCCTTGCGAACGGGTGGGCGGACGCTGGCTGGTGTGCACGCCGGAGAATGTGCGGGAGTTTTCGGCCGTGGGGTATTTTTTCGCGCGGCGGCTGCACCGCGAACTGGGCGTGCCGGTGGGCATCTTGGCGCAGACCTTCGGGGCGACGACGGCCCAGGCCTGGGTGTCGCGCGAGGCGATGGCGGCGGACCCGCGCACGGCGGAGCAGTTGAGGCTCTTTGACGAGCAACTCGCGGCCTACCGGGCGGACCCCGGCCTGCGGGAAAAACACCAGGTCGAGCTGGCCGCGTGGCGGGAGGCGGCGGAAGCGGCCAAGGCACGCGGCGAGCGTGCGCCCCGCGCGCCGGCCGATCCCGATCCGGTGGCCAACCAGCGCAATCCGGCGGTGATGTTCAACGGCATGATCGCGCCGGTGCTGCCCTACGCGCTGCGCGGCGTGATCTGGTATCAGGGCGAATCGATCACCGCGCCGCGCGAGCTCTTCCCGGTGTGGAACGCGATGCTCATCCGCGACTGGCGGGCGCGGTGGGGGCGGGAGCTGCCTTTTTATTTCGTGCAACTCGCCGGCCACGGCGGCCGCAGCAACACCCCCGAGGTGCGCGCCTGGCAGGCGGAGGCGCTGGCCCTGCCGGCGACCGGCATGGCCCTGGCCTACGACATCGGGGACAAGGCGGACGTGCATCCCAAGAACAAGCAGGACGTCGGCGACCGGCTGGCGCGACTGGCGCTGGCGCGGACCTACGGCAGGGCGGTGGTGGATACGGGGCCGGTGGCGAAGGCGGTGACGCGCGCCGCCCGGGACGGCGCGGACGTGGTGCGGGTGGAGTTTGCCCATGCGCACGGCGGCCTGGTGGCGCGCGGAGGCGGGGAGCCGGGAGGTTTTGAAGTCGCGGGCGCGGACGGGAACTTCGTGGCGGCGCGGGCGCGGATAACGGGCGACGCGGTGGAAGTCAGCGCGGAGGGCGTGCCACGGGTGGAGGCGGTGCGCTACGCCTGGGCGGCCTGGCCGGAAGGGGCCGATCTGGGGAACGCGGCGGGGCTGCCGGCGGCGCCCTTTGCGTTGCGCATCGGGCAGGAAAGCAAAACGCGCGAGTGATCAGGCTCGCGCGTCGGAAGGGAGGCTGGCGGGGGCCTCGGGCGCGGGACGTGTTTATTCGATCTTGCGGATGCGGGGCTCGTGGCGGCCGCCCTCGAACGGGGTGGAGAGCCAGGTGCGCACGATCTTGAGCGCCTCCTCGACGGTGACGGTGCGCTCGCCGAGGGAGAGGACGTTGGCGTCGTTGTGGGAGCGATTCCAGATGGCGACCTGCTCGTTCCAGCAGAGGCCGCAGCGCACGCCCTTGACCTTGTTGGCGACGATGGCCTCGCCGTTGCCCGAGCCGCCCAGCACGATGCCGAAGCGGAACTCGCCGCGCGCGACGGCCTCGGCGGTGGGGCGGATCCAGTCGGGGTAATCGCAGGACGCGTCGGAGTAGGTGCCGAAATCCTTCACGGTGTGCCCCTCGGCCAGCAGCATGGCTTTGATGGCTTCCTTGTATTTGAAGCCGGCGTGGTCGGAGCCGATGGCGATGGAGTAAACGGTGGGCGACTGGGTGGACATGGTAGGAAAAGGCGGACTCTTGGCGCTTTGGCGGCCGGAAGGACATAGAAAAAAGTCGGCGCGAAAAGGTGGCGGCCCGCGGGCGCACCCGCCAGGGTGGCAGGGCGCGGGCAAACGGACCGGCGCGCAATTTTTTCGTGAAGCATCTCGATCTCAAACTCCTGCGCGACCTGCGGGCCCTGAAGAGCCAGGCGCTGGCGGTGGCGCTGGTGATGGCCTGCGGGCTGGCGATGATGATCATGACGCGCTCGCTGATCCGCTCGCTGGACACGGCGCGGGAGGATTACTACGCGCGGCATCGCTTCGCGGACGTGTTTGCCTCGCTGAAGCGCGCGCCGCTCGGGGTGGCGGAGCAACTGGCCGCGCTGCCGGGCGTGAAGGCGGTGGAGCCCGGCATCACGCGGCTGGTCACGCTCGATCTGCCCGGGCGGGCCGAGCCGGCGCAGGGCCTGGTGCAATCCATCCCCGACCGCCGCGAGCCCGCGCTCAACCGCCTATTCCTCCGCGCCGGACGCCTGCCCTCGGCCGACGGGCGGATGGAGGCGCTGGTGAGCGAGGCCTTTGCGGAGGCGAACAAACTCCGCCCCGGCGACACGGTGGCGGCTCTGCTCAACGGCCGCCGGGTGGAGCTGCGCCTGACGGGCGTGGCGCTGTCGCCCGAGTATGTGTTCGAGGCCCCGCCCGGGGCGGCGTTGCCCGACAACCGCAGCTACGGCGTCTTCTGGATGCGCGAGACCGAGCTGGCGGAGGCCTACAGCCTGAAAGGCGCGTTCAACACCGTGTCGCTCGCCCTCGCGCCGGGGGCGCGTCCGCGCGAGGTCATCGCCGACGTGGACCGGCTGCTGCAAACCTGGGGCGGGCTGGGCGCGTATGGCCGCGCCGATCATCCGAGCGACACCCGCGTGAACGACGAGATCAACGTGCTGCGCGGACTCTCGTTCGGGTTTCCCCTGGTGTTTCTGAGCGTGGCGGCGTTTATGACGCACGCGGTGCTGAGCCGGCAGGTGGCCTTGCAGCGCGAGCAGATCGCGATCCTGAAGGCCTTCGGTTTTGGCGACGCCGAGGTGGCGCGGCATTTTATCAAATTCGCGCTGGTGATCGTGGTCGCCGGCACGCTGCTGGGGGCGACCGGCGGGTATCTGCTCGGGCAAAAACTGGTGGCGATGTATCACCTCTTTTTCCGCTTCCCGGTCCTGGAGTTTCTGCCCGCGTGGAGCACCCTGCTCGCGGCGTTGGCGGCGAGCGCGCTGGCCGCGCTCGCCGGCGCCCACGGGGCGGTGCGGCGGGTGGCGCGGCTGGCGCCGGCGGAGGCGATGCGCCCCGAGCCGCCGGATGATTTTCGCCCCGCGTGGGCGGAGCGCGCCGGACTCGGCCGCGTAGTGAGTGTGTCACTACGCATGGCGCTGCGCAATCTGGAGCGCCGGCCCTGGCGCGCGGTGCTGACCGCGTCCGCGCTCGCGCTGGCCACGGGGATACTGGTGGTGCCGAGCGCGTTTCGCGACGGCATCGCCCACGTGCTCGACCACCAGTGGGACGCGGTGCAGCGCCAGACCGCGACGGTGGCCTTCACCGAGGCGGCGGGGCCGGGCGCGCTCGCCGACGCGGCCCGCCTGCCCGGCGTGGTGCGGGCGGAGGCGTTTCGCAGCGTGCCGGTGGAGCTGAGCGCGGGCGGGCGCACGCGGCGACTCGGCGTGATGGGGCTCAGCGAGGGCGGCACCTTGCAGCGCGTGCTGGACGCCCGCGACCAACGGATCGTGTTGCCCGCGCAGGGCCTGGTGATCTCGCGCGTGCTGGCCGAGGCGCTCGGGGTGGGGCCGGGCGACGAGGTGCGCCTGCGCGTGCTGGAGGGCCGGCGGGTGGAGCGGGTGGAGCGGGTCGCGGGCTTTGCGGAGGATTTCGCGGGCATCGCGGCCTACATGCGGCTGGATGCGCTCAACCGGCTGCTTGGCGAAGGCGATCGCGTGAGCGGCGCGCAGGTGCTGGTCGCGGCCGGGGCGTGGCCGGACTTTCTCGCGGAGGTGAAACGCACGCCGGCGGCGGGGCGCGTGGTGATCAAGGAGGCGATGCGCCGGAGTTTTCGCGAGACGACCGCGCAGAGCATAGGGCTGATCCAGACCATCTACCTGGTGTTCGCGACCACAGTGGCCTTCGGCATCGTGTATAACAGCGCGCGCATCAGCCTGTCGGAGCGCCAGCGGGAGCTGGCGACCCTGCGGGTGCTGGGCTTTAGCCGGCGCGAGGTGGCGGGGGTGCTGGTGGCCGAGCTCGTGCTGCTCGCGCTCGCGGCCCTGCCGCTGGGCCTCGCGCTGGGGACGGGCTTCGCCAAGGCGATCCTGAGCACGGTCAACACCGAGACGGTGCGCCTGCCCCTCGTGCTCACGCCGGCGAACTTCGCCTTCGCCGCCCTGGTGGTGGCGGTGGCGACCGCCGTGTCGCTGTGGATGGCCTCGCGCCGGCTGGACCGGCTGGATCTGGTCGCGGTGCTGAAGGCGCGCGATTGATGGTGCGCGCAAGGGCGTCCGTCGTTGTGATGACCGGATCGCGCCCGTCACGGACGGAATACTTTTTATAACCCGCATGCACCCTTCGCAGGCAATCCCCCCGAGTGAGAAATTCGACCCGCAGGCCCCCGACCCGCGCCGGCCGCGACGCTGGCTGCCCCGGGCCGGCCTGGGGCTCCTCGTTCTGCTCATCGCGGCGGGTCTGTGGCCCCGTGCGCTGCCGGTGGAGACGGTCAGCGTGGGGCGCGGCGAGCTGCGCGTGACGATCGACGAGGAAGGCCAGACGCGGGTGCGCAACCGCTACGTGGTGGCGAGCCCGGCGGCGGGCCAGCTGCGCCGGATAACGCTGCGGCCCGGCGACGCGGTGCGCGCGGGCGAGACGGTGCTGGCCGAGCTGGAGACCGCCGGGGCCGACGTGCTCGACGCGCGCGGCCAGGCGCAGGCGGAGGCGGGGGCCAGGGCGGCGCGCAGCGCGCTGGACGCGGCGCGAGCGAGGGAGGCCGCGGCGACCACGGCGCGCGTGCTCGCCGAGACGGAGCGCGACCGCGTGCGCGAGCTGGCGGCGCGGCGGCTGGTCTCGACCCAGGAGCTGGATACGATGGAGGCGCGGGCGACCACGGCCGCGCAGGATGCGCGCGCGGCGATGTTTGCCGTGCAGGTGGCGAAGTTCGAGCTGGAGCAGGCGCAGGCGGCCCTGTTGCGCGAGGCGAGCGGCGCGGACGGCGCGCCGGCGCTCGTGATCAAGTCGCCGGTGAACGGCGTGGTGCTGCGAGTGTTTCAAGAAAGCGCGCGCCGCATCGCGGGCGGCGTGGAGTTGCTGGAGATCGGCGATCCGGCGGATCTGGAAGTGCGGGTGGAGGTGCTCTCGCGCGACGGCGTGGCGATCGCCCCGGGCTCGCCGGTGACGCTCGAACGCTGGGGCGGCGAGGGCGCGCTGCAGGCGCGTGTGCGCCGCGTGGAGCC
>JALOTV010000229.1 GCA_025457685.1 Opitutaceae bacterium | reverse complement strand
ATCGCCAGCGTCGCCAGCAGCCCGAGGATGGCCAAAACGACGAGGATTTCCAAGAGGGTGAAGGCACGGCGGGAACGGACCATGCCGCGACGGCGGGAAACGGGTAAACGAGGGGTCATGGTGAAAACATAAACGAACCGCCCGGGGCTTTGTCGAGTGCGCGGGCGGGTGTTCTGCAACGAGGGCTCGAGCCGCGGCATGTTCACCGGTCGCCGCGCACCGCCGGGCCGTCCGAGATCGCGACGACATCCTTCGGGTTCACGATGTAGTTAAATCCACGCCCCACCTCGACCACGAGGAGACCGCCGACCTCCTTCACGCCGCGCACATCCTCCAGCACGTACAGGATGTTTTCCCGCTGCATCGTGAGGGTGAAGGGAGGCCTGACCAGCACCCCAAACGCCTGCACGTACGAGCGGCTGAGCAGTTTGTTCTCCGACTCGATCACGACCGGCGTGACCGCAGTCGCCTGCGAACCTTGGGCAAAAACGCCCGTGAGGGCGGCGATAAAGAGCGAGGTGCCGAGCAAACATTTGTTTTTCATGAGCAAGAGGTGGCCTCCATCGACCACTCGCAGGCAGGCCAGCTCCCGTTGACGTGCCGAAGCGACGCCAAACTGCTTATGCAGAGGGGAATAAAATGAATTTTAAGACACACCCTATGATAGTCGCTAGGCCTCGCCCCGGCGCTTCGTCCAGTAAGCGTGCTGCTGCTGCTTACACCCCCTATTAGCTGGGCAACGATTTTTTCCGCAGTGTTGACGCCAGTGCTTGGTGCGTGGATTCTTTGCTCGTTGTTAGCGCTTAGCGCTGACATTTTGGGGTAACTAAGAAAGCAAATGGCCGGTCGTGTAGGGGTACACGACCGGCCAACTTCTTTTTCGGGGCCGACGGATCGAGGTGTAGCGCGACCTCGGGACGCGCTGGATCACGCTGATCGTCATGTGCGGCGCTTTCGCCTTCATGCGTCGAACAGCGTGCTCGGAGAGCCCGCCCCACCTGGATTATCCGGCCGACACGCCGCTCAATTGCGCCGTTGCGCTTCCGGCATCCCGGGACTTCCTTCGCCATCACGCCCGCCATGCCGACGACCTCCGACCTCAGCACCGCCCCCCGACGCCCCTGCGTCACCGATCCCGCGTTCGACAGCATCGAGACCGCCATCGCCGCCATCGCCGCCGGTCGCCCGGTCATCGTCACCGACGATGAAGACCGCGAAAACGAGGGTGACCTGATCATCGCCGCCGAGAAGGCCACGCTCGAGACGATCAACATGATGATCCTCCACGCCCGCGGCCTGATCTGTGTGCCCATGACCGGCGACCACCTCGCCCGCCTCGGCATCGGGGAAATGGTCACGAAAAACCGCGAGTCGTTCAAAACCGCCTTCGCCGTCTCCGTGGACGCCGCGCAGGGCATCACCACCGGCATCAGCGCGGCCGACCGCACGCGCACCATCCAGCTGCTGGCCGACCCCAAAACCGAGCCGGACGACCTGGTCCAGCCCGGCCATATTTTTCCCCTGCAGGCCCGTCCCGGCGGTGTGCTGGAACGCGCCGGACACACCGAGGCCGCCGTGGATCTCGCGGTGCTGGCCGGGCTCAAACCCTGCGGCGTCATCTGCGAAATCCTCAAGGACGACGGCAGCATGGCCCGCGTGCCGGACCTCGTGGAGTTCAAGAAACGTTTCCAACTCCCGCTCATCTCCATCGAGCAGCTCATCGAGTACCGCCACCGCAAGGAGCTCCTCGTCGAAAAGGCGGCCACCGCGCCGCTCTCGACCGCCTGGGGCGAATTTTCCCTGCACACCTTCCAGGAACGCCTGACCGGACGGCAGCATTTCGCGCTCACCCTCGGCGCACTCGATGACCAGCCGGCCCTCGTGCGCGTGCATCGCATGAACATCGTCTCGGACGTCTTTCGCCCAAACAACGCCGACGGTGCCGGCATCATCGATGAGGCCCTGCGCCGCATCCGCGCCGAAGGCCGCGGCGTCCTGCTCTATCTCCAGCACAACCGCCCGCACCCGCCGGTCACGCCCGCGAGCGGCGCGGCTCCCGCCGATTTTCGCGAAGCCGGCATCGGCGCCCAGATCCTCGTCTCGCTCGGATTGCGGCGCATCCGGCTGCTCTCCTCCACCCCGCGCAAGGTGGTCGGCCTCGACGGTTTCGGCCTCGATATCGTCGAGCAAATCCCGCTTTGCGGGAAATAGCCTGGCGGGCCCGCCTCCAAGCCTGCGCGCCGGCCGCGTAGGCGCTTGCCTTCGCGCGGCAACGCGCTGCGCTCCCCATCCGCCACCCCCGAGCCTATGTCCGACTCGTCCTCCCCCCGCGTTTTCCACAGCTGGCGCACCCTCAGCTTTTCCGAACCGCCCGCGCAGACCGGCGCCGGCGTGCTCTTCAAGAGCTCCAGCGGCATCCTCGCCGTCACCGTCGTCACGCCGGACATCGTGCGTATCCGCTTCTCCCCCACGCCGGCCTTCGTGCGCGATCATTCCTACGTCATCGACGGGCGGCTCTCCGAGCCGGGAGCGGTGGAGATCGGCATCGGCGACAGCGAGACGCAGATCCTCACCGCCTCGCTCGAGATCACGCTGCACCACGCGCCTTTCGCCGTCACCATCGCGGACCGCGAGGGCCGCGTGATCCATGAGGACGAGACCGCCCTCGGCACCACCTGGGCCGGCCCGCGCGTGCAGGTTGCCAAAAAGCTCAGCGACACCGCCGCCGTCTACGGCTTCGGCGAGAAAAGCGGCCGGCTCAACAAACGCGGCATCTGCAACAGCGGCGCGAGCTACGCGATGTGGGCGACCGATGCCTTTGCCTACGATGGCAGCGCCGATCCGCTCTACGCGACGATCCCGTTTTATCTGCACGCCGAATCAGGCCGCGCCCACGGCATCTACCTCGACAACACCCACCGCACCTACTTCGACGTCGGCCACCAGCACCGCGGCGCGCTCACCTTCGGCGCCGAGGGCGGCGAGCTCGATTACTACTTCATCAACGGCCCGCATCCGCGCGATGTCGTCGCGCGCTACACGCGGCTCACCGGCCTCACCCCACTCCCGCCCCGCTGGGCGCTCGGCTACCACCAATGCCGCTGGAGCTACTACCCCGAGAGCCGCGTGCGGAAACTCGCGAACGATTTCCGCGAGAAAAAAGTCCCCGGCGAAGTCCTCTGGCTCGATGTCCACTACCTCGACGGCTACGCGCCCTTCACCTGGGACAAGGACCGTTTTCCCGATCCGCGCAAAATGATCGCCGACCTCCACGCGCAAGGCTTCCGCGTCGTGCCGATCGTCGATCCTCACATCAAGGCCGAAGCCGGCCATGCGCCCTACGACGAAGGCCTCATGGGCGACCATTTCGTGCGCCACGCCGACGGCCCGCTCTATCAGGCGCCGGTCTGGCCGATCCGCGCCGAGAAAAATCCGCGCCAGAGCGTTTTTCCCGATTTCACCCGGCCGGAGACCCGCGCGTGGTGGGGCACCTTGTTCAAAGACCTGACCGATCTCGGCGCCGACGGCATCTGGAACGACATGAACGAGCCGACCGTCTTCGTGCTGCCGTGGAAAACATTCCCCTCCGACGTGATGCACCACAACGAGGGCCTGCCCGTCGGCCACGAGGCCGTGCACAACATCTACGGCATGCTCAACAGCCGCGCCACGTTTGAAGGACTGCTGCGCCTCCAACCCGACAAACGTCCGTTCATCCTCACGCGCTCGACCTTCGCCGGCGGCCAGCGCTACGCCGCGCTCTGGACCGGCGACAACGTCTCCGAGTGGACGCACCTCCAGCAATCCATCCCGATGCTGCTCGGCCTGAGTCTCTCGGGCTACACCTTCATCGGCGCCGACATCGGCGGCTTCGCCGGTGTGGCCACGCCCGACTTGTTCACCCGCTGGCTGCAGGCCGCCGTGCTCTCCCCTTTCATGCGCGCGCACACCATGATCAACACGCCGGATCAGGAGCCGTGGGCCTACGGTGAGCGCCATCTCGCCATCAACCGCCGCGCGATCGAGCTGCGCTACGAGCTGCTGCCGCACATTTATTCCGTCATGGCGGAGTGCTGCGCCGAGGGCCTGCCCGTGCTGCGGCCGCTCTTTCTCGAGTATCCCGACGACAAGGAAACGGAGGAGCTCGACGACTGTCTGCTCTTCGGCCGCGACCTGCTTTTCGCTCCCGTGCTCAAGGAAGTGCCCGGCCGCCACAGCGTGTACCTGCCGGCCGGCGAGTGGCACGACTTCTGGACCGGCCGCGTGTATCCGGGAAAACGTTATCACGCGCTCGAGGTCACCCTGGAGTCGATCCCGCTCTTCGTGCGCGCAGGCGGCTTTCTTTTCAGCCAGCCAGTCGTGCAGCACACCGGCGAGATGCCCGGCCAGCCGCTCATCGTGGCCGTGTACCCGCATGAAACCGCAAGCGAAAGCACGTACTACGAAGACGACGGGGCGAGCTTCGCCTACCGGCGTGGCGGCTTCTGGCGGCGTAAATTCAACCAGCGCCGCGACGGCCATGTCGTGCTTTGCCAGGCCGGCCCGGTGGAGGGAGACTTTACGCCCGCCCCGCGCGATCTCGTCTGGCGCGTGCACACCGGCACGCTTCGGCCGGCACGCGTGACGCTCAATGGATCGCCCGTGGAGAACTGGACGACCACCGCCGCCGGTCAGATCGAAATCCGCTTATCCGATACGCGCGACGCGCTGCGCCTGGTGATCGAGACCTGAGCGAATAAGGCTTTTTGTTGTAGGCGGGGTGCCCCCACCCCGCGCGAGACTTGTCTCCCGGCAATTGTGCGAAATGCCGAGGGCTTGAATGCTCCGGGGTGAAACGTGCGGCCCGCCTGCTGAGGTGGAACGCGATCTCCGAGCGCGTTTTCCGGATACGGCGATAATCGATCCAGCGCGCCCAGAGGTCGCGCTCCACCTCGAGCCGTGCTGTGCCCGCGCTACTTCGCGGCCACAGCCGCCTTGACCAGCTCGACGAAGCTGCGGGCCTCCAGCGACGCGCCACCGATCAGGCCGCCGTCGATGTCTTTTTGCGCGAGCAGTTCCGGTGCGTTGGCGGGCTTCATGGAGCCACCGTAGAGGATGCGGACTTTTTGGGCGATGGGTTCGCCAAAGAGTTTCGTGAGCAACGAGCGGATGAACGCGTGGACTTCCTGCGCCTGCTCGGTCGTCGCCACTTTTCCGGTGCCGATGGCCCAGACGGGCTCGTAGGCGATGACGACGCTCGTCGCCTGCTCCTTGCTCACGCCTTCGAGCGCGGCTTCGAGCTGGGTCTGCACGACTTTGAGCGTCGAGCCGGCTTCGCGTTCGGCCAGGGTTTCGCCC
>JALOTV010000228.1 GCA_025457685.1 Opitutaceae bacterium | reverse complement strand
GCTCCCGCTACTTTGCCGTCGGGTAGGCGACGCGACCGTGCAGCATGCTGAGGAGAGTGTGGGCGAAGCTTTCCTGGATGGTGGAGAGCTCGGCGAAGGTGAGGGGGGATTCGTCGAGCTGGCCGTCGTTCATGCGGTCGCGCACGATTTGTTCGATGAGCTCGCCGAGGTGTTGCGGGGAGATTTTGGGCAGGCTGCGGGCGGCGGCCTCGATGCCGTCCGCGAGGTGGATGATGGCGCTCTCCTTGAAGCGCGGGCGAGGGCCGTCGTAGCGATAGGTCTGCTCGGGCAGGGTGGGCAGCGGCGCGTCGGGTGCGGAAGAGATGCCCAGCAGCGGGGGCAGGGGAGCGTCGGCGTCGGGTTTTTGGCGGAGCGCCTGGAGGGCTCGGTGGTAGAAATACCGGATGAGGGTGGTGCCGTGGTGCTGCTGGATGACGTCGATGACGGGGCGGGGGAGCTTGTGGCGGATGGCGAGGTCCACGCCGTCCTTGACGTGGGCCTTGATGATGAGGGCGGAGAGGGAGGGGTTGTTGTCGTCGTGGGGATTGTCGCCGTCGGCCTGGTTCTCGACGAAGTAGTGGGCCTTGGCGGTTTTGCCGATGTCGTGGAAAAGCGCGCAGACGCGGGCGAGGAGCGGGTTGGCGCCGATGGCGGCGGCGGCGTTTTCGGCGAGCTGGGCGACGACAAGGGAGTGGTGATAGGTGCCGGGCGCCTCCAGCTGCATGAGGCGGAGGAGGGGGTGGTTGTAGTCGGTGAGCTCGAGCAGGGTGATGTCGGTGGTGCGCTTGAAGAGGTGTTCGAGGAAGGGGAGGAGGCCGACGACGAGGACGCCGCAGAAGACGGCGGCGGAGAGGCCGGCGAGCATCTGTTTGAAGACGGCGAGGAGGGGGAGTTTCTCGGCGAGGCCGAGGAGCAGGATACCAAGCGCGAGGGTGACGCCCGCGAGCAGGGTGGCGCGCAGGATGCGGCCGCGGCGGCGGGTCTGGTGAACGCCCTGGATGGCGACGAGGGAGGCGAGGAATTCGAGGACGAGCAGGTCGAGGCGGCCGCCCCAGATCACGCTGGTGAAAATCGAAATGAAGAGCGCCATGAAGATGGCGGACCCGCAGTCGATGAGGAGGGCGACGATGAGCGGGGCGATGAGGACCGGCGCGATGTAGGGCAGGAGCGAGGCGGCGGTGGTGTGCTCGAGGAAGTAGCCGAGCGAGCCGAGGGAGTAGGTGGCGCGGACGAGGGCGAGGTTGGCGATGGTGACGAGGGCGAGGAGGGCGAGGCGGGAGTTGGACTGGAGCGTCTCGGCGTCCTCGAGGCGGATGTAGATCAGCGAGGCGGCGAGCATGGCGAGGACGAGCAGGATGCGGCCGGCGAGGCGCATATGGTCGTCGATAGGGGAGGTGGTGGCGGCGAGGGCGCGGCGGTGGGCCTCGAGCATCTCGAACTGCTCGGCGGTGACGCGGGTATCGGGCTCGATGATGGTCTGGCCGAGCTCGACGGCGACGGTGACGGGGCGGAGATCGCGCACCGCCTCGGCGCGGCGGGCGCGGGTGGACTCGGCGTCGTAGTCGAGGTTGGGCACGACGCCGTCGCGGAAAATCCGATACAGGGCGGAGGCGCGGGCGCGGCCGGAGACCTCGGCGGCGAGGTTGACGCGCAGGTAGGTGAGGGCGTCCTCAAGGGTATCCACCGGACGGGTGGCGACGGAGCCGTCGGGGCGCAGGACCTGGAACAGTTTCAGGCGCGAGGCGACATGGTCGCCGCCGAGATTGCCGGTGTCGGTGATGCCCTGAGTGTGGATGGCGCGGAGGATGCCATAGCCGGTGTCGAGAAAGGGATTGCGGGCGCCGGCGGGCACGGGTTCGCCGAAGGCGAGGATGGCGACGTCCTCGGGAGTGGCGCGGTAGGGGCCGCGGGAGTTGTAGGCGGCGGTGGCTTCGGCGAGGAGCGGGGCGCGGGCCTCGGGCGCGAAGTCGGCGTAGGGGGAGACGGCGGCGAGCAGATCGGTGAGGTGGAGCTCGAACCGCCGGAGCGGCTCGGGGTCGATGCGGTAAACGGGCGGAACGCGTTCGCTGAGGCGCTCGCGGGCGACGCGGGTTTTTTCCGCGCTTTCGTAGGTGAAGGGGATGGCGGCGGCGATGCGCGTGGAAGCGATCTGGTTGGGGAGGACGCTGAGGGTGCGGTTGGTGACGCCGACGAAGGAGATGAGGACGATGGCGGCGACGGTGGCGACGAAAAGGATGATGGCGACGAGGCGGGAAGAATCGAAGGCGGCGGCGAGGCCCTTGCCAGGAACGGCGGCTTTTTTGCGGCGGCGCGCAGGGGCGGGCGTCGCGGCGGAGGAGGCGGGGGAGAGCGCGGCGCGGAGCCGTTGCAGGAGGGCGGGTAGGCCGGAGGGAGTCACGAACGGAGAGTGGGACTGATGGCGGAGGAAGGGCGGCCGACGGCGAAGATGCCAAGGCGGGCGGCGCGGGTCAGGCGGAGGCGGAATTGATGGGGTTTTGGTAACGCTCGTAGGCCTCGATGATCTTGAGGACAAGGGGGTGGCGGACGACGTCGGCGCCGCTGAACTGGTGGAATTCGATGCCGGGGATGTCGCGCAGGATGCGCTGGACCTCGAGCAGGCCGGATTGTTTGGCGCGGGGGAGGTCGATCTGGGTGATGTCGCCGGTGACGACCATGCGGGAGTCCTCGCCTAGGCGGGTGAGGAACATCATCATCTGCTCGGGCGTGGTATTCTGGGCCTCGTCGAGGATGATGAAGCTGCGGCTGAGGGTGCGGCCGCGCATGTAGGCGAGCGGGGCGACCTCGATGATGCCTTTCTCGGTGAGTTTGGCGACGTCGCCACCGTCGAGCATGTCGCCCATGGCGTCGTAGAGCGGGCGCAGGTAGGGGAGGATTTTCTCGTTGAGGTCGCCGGGGAGAAAACCGAGGGCCTCGCCGGCCTCGACGGCGGGGCGGGTGAGGATGATGCGCTCGACCTGGTTTTTGAGCAGGGCGTTCACCGCCGCGGCCATGGCAAGGTAGGTCTTGCCGGTGCCTGCGGGGCCGATGCCGAAGACCAGGGGATGGTTGAGGATGGCCTGGAGGTAGAGCTTTTGGCCGAGGGTTTTGGGGACGATGGTTTTTCGCTGGGTGGAGACGACCACGGGCGAGGTGAAGAGGGCGCGGAGCTGGGCGGTCTCGCCGCGCGCGACGCCCTCGGCGAAGCGGTGGAAGTCGGGGGTTCGGATGTGGAGCCCGAGACCGCGGGCCTCGTTCAGCAGGGCGAAGAGCGACTCGCCGGCGGCGATGGCGGCGGGCTCGCCGTCGAGTTTCAGCCAGTCCTCGCGTGTAACGAGGGTGAGCCCAAGCAGGCGCTCGGCGTGGGAGAGGTTTTCCAGGTGGCCGGCGTAGAGCTGGCTGAGGTGCCGGGCGGACGGAAAGTGGAGCGTCTGGGTGGCCATGAGGCGGGTAGGGCGGGCGATCAGGCGGAGGCGGAGAGCCGGGCGGCCTCGGCGGAGAGTTTTTCCCACGTCTCGGCGAGGGCCTGGGGAAGGATGCGTGTCTGGCCGAGGACGGGCATGAAGTTGTTGTCGCCCGTCCAGCGCGGCACGATATGGCCGTGCAGGTGTTCGATGCTGCCGCCGGCGGGACGGCCCAGGTTGAACCCGATGTTGAAGGCGTCGGGGCGGAGGACCTGGCGCAGCAGACGCTGGCCAAAGACGAGGGCGCCCATGAGGTCGGCCTGCTCGGCGGCGGTGAGGTCGGTGAGATCGGAAACCTCGCGGAAAGGGATCACGAGCAAGTGGCCCGGGTTGTAGGGAAAACGGTTGAGCATGAGGTAGCTCAAAGGCGTGCGGTGAACGATGAGGGCGGCGCGGTCATCGCCGGAGGCGGGCAGGTCGGTGAAGGGGCGCGGGGAGGCGGGCGGGCGCGGTGCCTCGATGTATTCCATGCGCCAATAAGGGTGTAGCTGGGACATTTTTTCGAGGAGCGCGGAACGGAGCGACGAAGTGCGGAGAAGCGTGACGGCGGGTGGCGGCGGGAGGACGTAAACGGGACAAGCCAAAGGCGGGGCGGGGGGCTTGTCAAAGCACGGGGGGCATGGGGGCGGCGGCGGGTGGCGAGGACGCGCAGAGTTTCGCTAAATAACTGCGATTGTGGGTGAAATGAGGATTTGTAACCAAATTGGTTACAATGTCGGGGGGAGCGGGGGTGTTTTTCGGCTTCGTTTTCGGGGCGGGAGGGGGTTGGTTTTGGGGACTTATGCTAAATCAGCCTGCTGCGTTGCGTCGTCGGGTGGTGGTCACGGGTCTGGGGGCGGTGACGCCTCTGGGGCTGACGGCCGCATCTAACTGGGAGGGGCTGTGCGCGGGGCGTTCGGGTATCGGGCCGATCACGCGTTTCGACGCGACGCTTTGCTCGGCGAAGATCGCGGGCGAGGTGCGGGGCTTTGAGCCAACTGCCGCCTTGCCCGCACCGCTGCACCCGCGCGGGGCGGCGGGGGAGGCGTTGACGGCGGCGTTTTCGCCGAAAGACGCGAAGAAGTTTGGCCGATTCACGCATCTCGGCGCGGCGGCGGCGATCGAGGCCTACGCTGATTCGGGGCTGGATGCGCTGCGCGACAAAATCCCGGCTGAGCGCATGGGCGTGAATCTGGGCGTGGGTCTAGGCGGCCTGCCGGAGATCGAAGCGACGCAGGAAACCTGGAAGGCGGGCGGGTTTCGCAAGATCTCGCCGTTTTTTATCATTCAAATCGCGCCCAACCTGCTCGCCGGCCAGGTGAGCCTGGCGCTGAACCTGCAGGGGCCGAACTACGCGGTGGCCTCGGCATGCGCGACGAGCGGGCACTCGATCGGCGAGGCGGCGGCGCTGATCGCGCGCGGGCAGGCGGACGTGATGATCGCGGGCGGGGCGGAGAGCACGGTGACGCCCCTGGCGGTGGGGGCCTTCGCGCAGATGAAGGCGCTCTCGACCCGCAACGACGCGCCCGAGGCGGCCTCGCGTCCTTATGACGCGGACCGGGACGGGTTCGTGTTGAGCGAGGGATCGGTGGTGTTCGTCTTGGAGGAGCGCGAGCATGCGCTGGCGCGCGGGGCGAAGATCTACGCGGAGGTGGCGGGCTACGGGGCCTCGGCCGACGCCTATCACCTGTCCTCGCTCGCGCCGGGCGCGGAGGGATCGGCGCGTGCGATGCGGGCGGCGCTGACGGACGCGGGCCTGCCCGCGACGGCGATCGACTATGTGTCGGCGCACGCGACCTCGACGCCCGGAGGCGACGGGGAGGAGGCGGCGGCGATCGCGAACGTGTTCGCCGAGAACAAGGCCTCGCTGAACGTGAGCGGGGTGAAGTCGATGACGGGGCAT
>JALOTV010000227.1 GCA_025457685.1 Opitutaceae bacterium | reverse complement strand
CTGGTCGAGCGCGTGCGGCGCTGCCCCCACCTCGACCACATCGTCGTCTCCACCACCACCAACCCCGAGGATGATGTCGTCGTCGCCGCCGCCCGCGAGCTGGGCGTGGGCTGTTTCCGAGGCGACGAACACGACGTGGTTGGCCGCGTGGTCGGCGCCATGGAGGAGGCCGGGGCCGATCTCGTCGTCCAGCTCACCGGCGACTGCCCGCTGCTCGACCCCGAGGTCATCGGCCAGCTCATCCGTATCCATCAGTCCAATACCTTCGATTACGTGAGCAACACCCTCGTGCGCTCCTACCCGCGCGGGCTCGACTGCCAGGTCCTGCCTTTCGAGGTCCTGCGCGAGTCCCTCCGCCTCGCCTCCGATCCCGCCCAGCACGAGCACGTCTGCCTCGCCGTTTACGAGCGCCCCGAGCGCTTTCGCCTCTTCAACCTCATGGCCCCGCCCTCGCTTTGCTACCCGGCCTGGCGCTGGACCCTCGATACCGAGAACGACTACCGCTTCATCCTCGCCGTTTACGAGTTTCTCTACCCCCGCAACCCCGCCTTCACCTCCGACGATGTAGCCCGCTTGCTCCACGCCCGCCCCGACATCGCCGCGCTCAACGCCGACATTGTTCAGAAACCCGTGCGCTGAGCCCTCCCGCCATGCCCTCCGCCGTCACCCTTCCCCCGGAACGTCCGTTCACCCTTCGCAGCCAGCTCGGTGACGGTTGGTCAGACAACTACGGCGCCGTCCACCTCGCCGCCCGCCACGCCGGGCTCGATCTCTCCGGCCACCCTTACTTCCTGCGAGGCGTTTGGCAGCACGGTGTCTTCGGCCCCTGGCAGGAGCACGCGCCCGAGACGCTCGCGTATTGCTCGCCCCACTACGCCAAGTGGCCGCTCTTCGTCGCGCGCGAGGAGCAGGCCGCCGTGCTCCGCGCCGCCGGCGCGAGCGACGTCACCGCCATCGGCATGCCCTTCGCCTACGTGCCGCCCTCCGGCCTGCCGCGCGCGCCGGGCAGTCTGCTCGTCGTGCCCACCCACACCCTCGCAGGTGCGACTTTCGAGGACCGCACCCCGTTCCGGAACTACGCCGCCTACGTCAAATCCCTCGCCCCACGCTTCTCCCGCATCGTCGTCTGCGTCCACCCGTCCTGCCAGAAAAACGGCCTGTGGATAAACGAGTTCGCCGCCCTCGGCATCGAGACCGTGATCGGCGCCACGGTGAACGATCTCCACTCGCTCGCGCGCATGCGCGCGCTGTTCGACCAGTTCGAGTTCGTCACCACCAACGGCTGGGGCAGCCACATCGCCTACGCCCTCGCCTGCGGCGCGCGTGTCTCCATCCAGGGCGACGCCATCGAGGAGAGTCCCGAGACCTACCGCAACTGGCTGCGCCAGGATCTGACGTGGTCGTCCCGGCCCGATCTGCTCGCCGCCATCCACAACCCCGAGGTGTTTCGCCGCCGGCGCGAGTTTCTCGACCGACTCTACGTCGCCCCCCACCTCGCCCCCGCCGACGTCGCCTGGGGCGAGTGGTGGATCGGCACCGGCCACAAGCTCTCGCCCGAGGCCATGCGCGCCACGCTCGCGCGCTGGATTGACGCCGACTGGCCCTCCGTTCCCGGCGCGGCCGGCCTCGCCCTCGGGCGCCGCCGCCGGCTCTTCATTTGCCACGAGGCCACCCGCACCGGTGCGCCCATCAACCTGCTCCACTTCATGCGCTGGCTCCGCGTCGAGACCGACACCGGTTTCGATATTCTCATCGGCAAGGACGGCTCGCTCAAAGACGAGCTCGTCAAGATCGCGCCCGTTTACGACACCGCCTCCCTCCCCGCCCTGCGTCCGCGCCTCCCGCACTACTCCCTCGTTTACGCCAACACCGTCTGCTGCAGCCGCCTCATCTCCCATCTCGGCGCGCCGCTGCCGCCCGTCGTCACCCACGTCCACGAGCTCGAGTGCTCCTACAACGTCATGGGCCCCGTGCTCATGACCACCACCCTCGCCCAGAGTCGCCGCATCCTCGCTTGCGGCGAACAGGTCGCCGACCGCCTAAAAACCCGCTTCGGCCTCGATCCCGCCACCGTGGACGTCACCCCCGAGACCTGCGATCCCGTCGCCGCCCGCAAACTCGCCGCCGAGCCTCCGCGCCCCGGCCTACCCGCCTGGCCGGCCGACGCTTGCGTCTTCATCGCCTGCGGCACCTGCGATGTCCGCAAGGGCGCCGACCTCTTTGTCCAGGTCGCCGCCCGCGTGCGCGCCCGCTGGACGTCCCCGCGCCCGCTGCGCTTCGCGTGGATCGGCGTCCGCGAGGACACCATCATCACCCGCCATATCCGCGACGACGTCCGCAAACTCGGTCTCGAGGACTGCCTCGATTGGATCCCCTGCCTCGACAACCCCTTCCCGCTTCTGGCCCGCGCCCACGCCTTCTGCCTCACCTCACGCGAGGATCCCTACCCGCTTGTCATGCTCGAGGCCGGCGCCCTTGGCGTTCCCACCGTCGCCTTTCGCGACGCCGGCGGCGGCGAGGATTTTTGCGACCGCGGCGCCGGTTTCGCCGTGCCCTACCTCGAGGCGCCCGCCATGGCCGACCAACTCCTCGCCCTCGCCGCCGACCCCGCCGCGCGCGACGCCGCCGGCCTCCGCGCCCGCGCCCTGGTCGAGACCCGCCACTCCGTCGCCAGCGTCGCGCCCGCGCTCCACGCCCTGCTCCGAGATTACGAGTCCCGACCCTGGCCAGCCCCCTCCGGCATCGACCAGATCTGCGCCCGCATCGCCCCCGGCCAGCCCATCGACTGGCGTTTCTACATCGATGCCCGCCGCGCCACCGCCGCCGCCATCGACCAGGCCCGCAAACTCGCCGCCCGAGGCGATCGCGCCGCCGCCGCCAATACCCTCGTCGGCACCGCCTCCCGCTCCCTCTCCAGCAACGAACCCGTGCTCCTCGTCAGCAACCTCGTCACCCTCGGCGACGCCCTCTCCGCCATCGAGCCCGCCCAGGGAAAATACCTCCTCGGCGAAGCCGAAAAAATCGCCGCCGCCCGCGGACTCTCTTGCGACGATTTTCGCGATCCCGTCTGGCTCGCCTCGCCCTGATCCCCCAAGCTGCGTCCACCTCGCCCCGCCATGCCGCTGCGCGTCACTTTTTTCAACCCATGGGCCCGCCAGCCCGAAGACGCCTCGGCCTACCTCGCCCGCCTGCCCGGCCTAGATCTCTCCGCTCACCTGCCGCCGGGCGCCGACGCCCGCCTGCGCGCCATGGCCCGCCTCGACTGCGATTGGTATGGCGAGTGCGCCCGCTGCTTCGCCGCCCTCGGCCACCCTACGCTCCGCTTCCTGCCCGCCCACGTCGTCGGCCCCTCCGGCCTCTCCGACTTCGCCTCCGCCGCCACCCGCCGCCCGCCCGAGGAGACGTGGTGGCTGCTCTTCATGGCCCACCACCCGCATAAGGTCGGCCCCGCCCTCGGCCCGCTCTGCGACTTCCTGCGCAAGCAGGGCGTGCGCATCGCCTACTACGCCTTCGACGAGGCCTCGCGCGAGATGCCGTGCTTCGCCGCCCTCGCGCCCCACCTCGACATCCTCATCCACGACGAATTTCCACTCGGCCCCGCCGCCGCCGGCCTTCGCCCCGATTGCCTCACCCTTCACCGCAGCTGGGTCGCCAACCTCGTCCCCTTCGACGTGCCCTTCGAGCCCGCGCCGGAAAACAAGATCGTCTTCCTCGGCTCCGAGCTCGGCCTCACCCCGCATCGCCGCCGCCAGCTCGATCACTTGCGCGCCGTTTTCAAGGACCGCCTCGTCGCCCACCACGACCACTCCGTGCCCGTCGGCGCGCGCGCCGGCCTCGCCCGCTACGCCGTCGGCTTTTGTCCCGAGGGGCGTAAGTTTACCACGCCCGCGATGGCGCGCACCCACACCGATCGGCCGTTCTGGTCTGGTTGCCTCGGGCTAGTGCCCGTCTCGGAAAACTCCCGCGAAGGCGGCCGCCTCGATGCCCTCGCCCAGGCCGGCCTGCTCGAGCGTTACCCGCACGGCGATCTCGACGCCCTCGTCGCCGCCTGCGAGCGCGCCCTCGCCGCCTCGACCGAAACCCGCCGCCGCATCCACCAACACTACAACCGCCACGAAACCGTCGGCTCCGTGCTCGCCCCGCTGCTCGCCGCCCACCAGGCCCGCGCATGAAGGCCCCCGTCCCTCCGTCGCCCGCCGCCGCCGCGCTGGACGCCGCCCTCGCCCACCACCAAGCCGGACGCCTCCCCGCCGCCCTCGCCGCCTACCGCGCGCTCCGCGCCCGCGGCTTGCGCGAGGCCCGGCTCTTTCACCTCGGCGGTCTCGCCCTCCTGCAATCCGGCCAGCCCGGCGAAGCCGCCGAATGGCTCGAATTCGCCACCCGCCTCGACCCGCGCTCCGCCTCCAGCGCCACCTGCCTCGGCGTCGCCCTCGGCCGTCTCCACCGGCTCGACGAGGCAGTCCGTCACCTGCGCCAAGCCGTCGCCCTCGATCCCGCCCATGGCGAGGCCTGGACCAATCTCGGCCTCGCCCTCGCCCGCCTCCGCCCCGACGACGAGGCCTTCGCCGCTCTCCGCCGCGGCGCCGAACTCCGCCCGCGAGAGCCCTCCGCCCGCCTCGCCTGGGCCCGCGCCTTGCAGGCCAACGCCCGCCCGCTCGAGGCCCTCGACGCCCTCGCGCCACTCGCCTCCGTGCGCGGTCCCGAGGGCGCCTCCGCCGCCTCCGCCCGCGCCGCCGCTCTCCATGGTCTGGGCCGCATGCCCGAGGCTCTCGCCGCCTACGATCGCGCCCTCGCCCTCGATCCCACGCAGCTCGAGGCCGCCAGCCAGCGCCTGCTCGTCCTGCACTACCTCGACGAGGTCAACGCGTCCGATCTCGCCGCCGCCCACCGCGATTTTGGCCGCGCCTTGCGTCGCGCCCTCGGCCCGCCCGCCCCGCTCCCGCCGCGCACCCGTCCCGCCTTGCCGGTGCGCATCGGTTTTCTCTCCCCCGATCTGCGCGACCACGCCGTCGCCCGCTTCCTCGAACCGCTCCTGCCCGGCATCGCCGCCGAGGGCCTAGAGATTTTTCTCTACCACAACCACCCGCGCGAGGACGAGGTGAGCGTCCGCCTCCGCCGCCACGCCTGCCTATGGCGCAATGTCGCCGCCCTCTCCGACGAGGCCGCCGCCGCCACGCTGCGCGGCGACGAGCTCGACGCCGTGATCGACCTCGCCGGCCACACCGGCCACTCCCGCCCCGGCGTGCTCGCCCGCCGCGTCGCGCCCGTGCAGATTTCCTACCTCGGCTACCCGAACGGCACCGGCATCGACACCATCGACCACCGCTTCACCGACGCCCTCGCCGATCCACCCGCGCTCGACGCCGCCCACCCG
>JALOTV010000024.1 GCA_025457685.1 Opitutaceae bacterium | reverse complement strand
AGCCTGCGCTGGACGCCGACGGACGCGACGACGGCGGATCTGATTTTCAACGCGCAGCGCGACGACACGCCCGGCATCGCTTTCAAGAGCGCGGTGATTCCGGTCTCACCGGTATCCACCGACACGGATCCGCACACCCCGGCCAACCTGAATCGCGGCGCCGCGCTCGGCGTGGAGCGCACGGTGTATGGGCTCACGGGCATCGTGCGGCATGAAGTTGGCGACGCCTGGACGATCGTATCCACGAGCGGTTGGCGCGAGCTGGACGGGCGCAACGAATTCGACGCCGACGGCTCGTATCTCTACCTGCTCGAAATCGGCGAGGAGTTCAAAGGCCGCCAATTCAGCCAGGAAGTGCGGGCGGAATACGACGCAGGCGAGCGCCTCAGCGCCACCCTTGGCGCGAACGTGGTTGCCAAGGAGAACCGGCAACCGCTGACCCTGCGCACGGACGAAAACACGCTGTGGCGGTTCTTCACCGCGACACCACCGCCCTTCGCGCTCAACCGCGACTACCTCGAGCGTAATGTGAATGACGCGAGGCTGACCTCGGGCGATGTGTTTGGCCGAGCCGACTACAAGCTCACCGATCGTCTGACGACGGGCGGCGGGGCGCGGCTGACGCGCGAGCGCATCGCGTCGGGCTATCAGTCTTTCGCCGCGCCGGTGACCGGAACCCTGCCCGTGCCGCTCCTGCCGACCTCGGGCGGCGGCAACGATTTTTTCCAAGTCACGCCGGGGCGGCTGGCGAACTCGACCCATGAGACGGCGTGGGCGGGAGAGGCGGACCTGCGCTACGCGCTCAATCCCCAGACCACGGTGTATACGACCATCTCACGCGGGCGGCGTTCGCCGGTGCTGGACTTCGATCTCGTGACGCTCGCGCCGCGTGAAAGCGCGGAGGAGACGGTGTGGAACTACGAGGCGGGTGTGCGCGGGTTTAGCGCGACCCGGCGCGTGCGCTACGACGTGTCGGTTTTTCAGTATTACTTCGACCACTTCCAAACCCAGCGCGTGGTCCCGCCGGGAGTGGTGCAGAGCTTCGACGGCGGCCGGGCGCGCGGGCAGGGGCTCGACGCGACCGTGCAGACCGACCTTGCGCGCGACCTTAGCGTGTTTGCCTCCTACGGTTTCACGGACGCGGGATTTTCGGCGCAGGATGAGGATGGCAACGCACAGCTCTACGCCGGGGACTCTTTTCGGCTGACCTCGCGCCACGTGGTGTCGGTGGGCGGCACCTGGTCGGTGTCGCTGGATCGGGCAGGCGTGTTTTTCGTGACGCCTGTCTTCACCTACCGCTCGGAGTATTTTTTCGAGGACAACAACAGCCTCAGCGGCGGCACGCTCCGGCAGGGCGGACATGGCTTGCTGAATCTGCGCCTCGGCTGGCGCTCGCGCGACCAGCGCTGGGAAGTCGTGACGTATGCGACCAACCTGCTCGACAAGGAATACCTGCTCGATGCCGGCAATATCGGCGCCACCTACGGTGTGCCCACCAAGGTGCCGGCGGCGCCGCGTCTGGTGGGCGTCAGCGCGACGATGAGATTCTGACGCGTCGGCGAGTGGCGGCGCAGCCGATGGCGACGAGCGCGGCGAAAGTGGCGAAGGCGGCCGGCTCGGGGATGGCGGAGGCGGTGAGCAAAAATTCGCTGCCCGACTGGGAGAAGGTGTAGGTGTAGCCTGCGATGGTGGCGCCGAGCGCAAAGCTCGTCGCGCCGATACTGGAGAGCGAGGCGCCCGTGGCGTCGATGAGGGTGTAGGTGCCCGCGGTGAAGCCGCCGGAGTCGGCGAGATTGACGGTGATCCGGCCGACGCTCGGCCCGCTGAGGGTGCCTCCTGAGACGCGGATGAGGTCGCTCACCGTGCCGAGCTCAAAGTCGAGAATGGAGCCCTCGGCGAGGGCGAGACCGTTGGTGAAGGTGAGCGTGCCTGGGCTATTGCCCGGGGCGATGCGAGCGCCGGAGCCGACGGTGACCAGGCCGTTGAATGCTCCGCTGCCGCCGAGGGTGCGGCCGGAGGTCACGGTGTAGCCACCGGGGAGGGCTGAGACGTCAAAGGTGGCGCCGGCTCCGGAACGGATGTCGGCGGCGGCGGGCAGAGTGGCGCCAGCGCTGAGCGTGAGCGTGCCTGAGCTGATGACGAGCGGGCCGGTGAACGAGTTGGTTCCTGCGAGGGTGAGGCGGCCCGCGCCGATTTTGGTGAAGCCGTAATCGCCGCTGATCGTGCCGAGGGTTAGGCGCGCGTTTGCGCCGACATCGAAGGTGGCTGCTCCTGTGAGGGTGGTGGCGCCAAAGGTGATGCCGCCGGTGCCGCTGGTGGCGTTGGGGCCGCGTGTGACGGAGAGCGTATGCGCGCCGATCGTGAGCGTGCCGAGCGTATGGGTGACGCCGGCGCCGTTGGTGGAGCGGTTGGAGACGACGCCGCTGTCGGCGGTGACGGAGACGGCGCGATTGAAGGTGGTGGCGGTGTTGTTGGAGAGGCGCAGATTGCCGCCCGCGAGCGTGATGCCGCCGGCGGCGTCGCCCAGTTGGGAGTTGGCGGAGACGATCAGCGTGCCGGCGTTAACGGTGGTGCCGCCCGAGTAGGTGTTGTCTCCCGTCAAGGTGAGGTTGCCCGAGCCGTTTTTGACCACGGAGCCCGCGCCGGAGATGACGCCGGCAAACGTCACATTGTTGGAGCGGTTGAAGGCGAGGGAAGCGCCGGACGAGACCGCGACGGTGCCCGTGATGGAGCCGGTGGTGCCGCCGTTGCCGAGTTGGAGCGTGCCGCCGGTGACGGTGGTGTTTTGGGTGTAGGTGTTGGTCGCGGTGAGCGAGAGCGTGCCCGAGCCGGCCTTGGTGAGGCGGCCGCGGCCGGTGATGAGAGGAGCGAAGACGAGGTTGTCGGTGTGGTTGAAGGCGACGCGGGCGGCGGAACCGGAAGTGGCGATGAAGTTGACGGAGCCGGCCACGAGGGTGCCGGCGGTCCCGCCATTGCCGATGTTGAGCGTGCCGCCGCGCTCGATGTTGAGCATGCCTGCGCCGGTGGGCCCCACCCGCACGACGCCACCGTCGGCCACGGTGAGCGTGCCGGTGCTGAACGCTGTGCTGCCTCCGTAGGTCGCGATGCCGAGATCGGCGTTGATGTTCCACCGCGAGCCCGCGCCGGTGACGGTGGCCTGGCCGCTGACGTCACCCGCGCCGTTCATCGAGCCGAAGGCGATGGCCGCGCTCGTGCTGGTGACGACGGCTCCTCCGCTGATAGAGAGCGTGCCTTGGCCGAATTCGCCGACCTTCAAGAAATCCGTGGAGAGCGAGGTGCCGACATCCTTGACGGACAGCGCGCCGATGGAGCCCACGCCGTAGCCCACCAAGGTGTCGCCGAGGGTGACGGACGCGCCGCTCTCGATGCTGATCTCGCCGCGTCCCGCGAAGCCGAGGAGCACGTTGCCGCCGGTCAGGCTGGCTCCGTTGCGCACGGTGAGGGTGGCGATGTTGTCGTCAAAACCACCGAGGGTGATGCCGCCCACGGTGCTGGTGGAGTTTTGGTCCAAGACGATGTCGGCGGTGTAGAGCGAGATGTAGCCGGCGCTGGTCCAGGTGGCGGTGCTGCCGGTGACGGTAAAGGTGGCGCCGTAGTCGGCGATGAAGGAACTCTGGGCGTTGGGTTGGGTGAGGGAGCCGGAACCGCTGACGGTGAGGGTGGATGCGTCCAAGTATACGGAATGAACCTCGGCGGCGGTGGTGATGGTTACGGAGGCTCCGTTCGTGATGGCGGCTTGCTTGGATGCGTTGGGTAATTCGGCGTGCCAGTTGGAGGCGGTGGTCCAGTTGCCGGTTGTGGAGGACCAGGTGGTGGTGCCGGTGTAGGGGCTGTCTGCGCCACCTCCGCCGCCACTTCCACCCCCGCCCCCACCGTCGCCGCCGCCCGTGTCGCCCCCGCCGCCGGGATCGGCCAAAGTGAAGCTGAAGTTACTGATGCTGATGGATGCTTCGCCGGATATGTTATCGCTGGAAAAAACATATAACCCGCTCGAACCGGCGCCGAAGAGAACGTCTGCGGCGGAGCCGGATTGGGACAGACCGCCGAGGCTGTCGGTGATCTGGATGTCGGATCCGCCCGAGATGTAACCGGCGCGATCGTATAGGGCGGCGTCGTCGGTGGTGGAGTAGGCCCAGTCGAAGGAGACGCGGTAGGCGTCGGAGAGGGAGACGAGGAAGCGGGTGAAGGTGGAGGTGTTGGAACCCGTGTCGGACCCCCTCAGGGTAAAGCTGGAGAAAGTCGCGTCCCACGCGAATGCGGCGGGGTTGCCGCCCGAAGTGAAGGTCCAATTTTCTGGGGCGAAGACACCCGTGAAGCCGGAGGTCTGGGCGAAGGCGGAGACCGAACCGAGGGCGGCCAGGGCGGCGGCGAGGCGGCGGCGAAGGCGGGATGTGGTTTGCATGGTGGGCGAAGTGTCGGGAGGAAGCGGGCCGGCGGGGCGCGGACCAATCGGGCAAAACCCGTAGAACTACGGGGCGTGGGCGGCATCGGGCTTGTGCCTGCGGCATCGAGTGGCGGAATGACGGGCATGGAGGGCTCACACTCATCGCGATGGGGGATGGCGTTTTTGCTCGTCACGGTGGCGGCGGCGCTGGGGGTGTTGCTGCTCGGCGTGGCCGGGGATCGGAAAGACATGCGGGCGTTGCCGGATGCGGTCGGTTCGAGCGTCGAGGTGCTCGCGGACCGGCGGACGGAGACGACCTTCGCGGACGTGCTGGGCAAGCCGCAGACGGACTGGGAAACGTGGGACGGGCGCGGCTACATCCGCTCCTACGCGGGCGAAGTGGTCTGGGTGCGGGTGACGCTGCGCAACCCCACCGACCAGCCTCTGCGTGGCGTGTTGGCCGACGCGGAGTATTACACGGACCGGATCGACCTCTGGGTGCAAACGCAAGGAGAGGGCGGTGCGGCGGCGGAATGGCGGAGTGCGGTATCCGGCGAACTGACCCCGCCGGCGGAGAAGGCGCTATGGGGGCGTGACTCGGCGTTTTTCGTGGACGTGCCCGCGGGCGGGCAACGCGTGACGGTGCTGCGGCTCGACGATCATTTTGGCGGCTGGTTGCGGCCCGTGTGGTGGCCGGACGAGCGTCGATTCCTGGCCGCGCAACTGCGCGATACGGCGGCGGAGGCGATCTATTTCGGGCTGCTGGTGGCGCTGCTCGTTTACAACGCGGTGCTGTGGGTGCGGCTGCGTCACCGCGATATCGGTTACTACCTTGGCTACCTGTGTTCGGTGGGATGCTTTATGTTTTTCTCCCGCTGCATCCATCAGGCGCTCGGGCTGGCCTGGGGCTCGCCGGTGATGGAGACGTTCGTGACCGTGGCGCTTGCCGCCAGCCTCGCATTCGTGGCGCAGTTCGCGCGGGTGTTTCTCGATCTCGCGCGCATCGCGCCGGGCTGTGATCGTGTGGTGCGCGGACTGCTTGTGATCGGGGTGGTGCTGGCGGCGGGCGGGTTGTTTTTTCCCTGGGCGAGCTCGACCATCTGGATGCACTTCACGATCGGGGGCACGGCGCTGGCGCACGTGGTGTTGTTTTTCGTGGCGATACGCGCGTGGATGGCGGGGCAGAAACAGGGACGCTTCTTCGTGTTGTCGTTCGGGTTTCTGGCGGTGGGCGTGGTGCCGACCGCCGTGATCTGGTTGCTTGCGATTCCGCTCGGGCAATCGGCGATGGCGATGATGACCGGTTCGGCGCTGGAAATGCTCCTCCTCTCGCTCGCGGTGGCGGATCGCTTCGCGGTGATGCAACAGGAGAAAATCGCCGCCCAAGTCCGCGCGGTCGAGGAGGCGGAGAAACGCCGCGAAATCCAGGAGGCCTATGCGGACGAGTTGCAGCATGAAGTGGAGGAGCGCACCCGCGAACTCGCGGCGGCCAACGCGGACAAGGACCGCATGATGGCCGTGCTCGGACACGATCTGCGCAGCCCGCTCACGGCGCTGACTCTCTCGGCCGAACAGGTGTCGGGGGACGCGGCGGCGACCGGTGCGCGCACCGCGTTCGCGGCGGAGGCGGCGCAGACCGGGCGGGCCTTGCTCCTGCTGCTGGAGGACGTGGTTTTGTGGGCGAGGTTGCGCGCGGGACCGGGGCGAGCGGTTGAGCAGGCGGCGCACGGCGTGGTGGCGCCCGCGGTGGAGCTGCACCGTGCGGCGGCGGCGCGTCGCGGTGTGGAGCTGGTGCTGCGGTGCGAGCCCGATCTGCGCGTGACAACCGAGCTGGTGCCCGCGCAGACCCTGGTGCGCAACCTGACCTCCAACGCGGTAAAAAACGCACGTTCGCTCGTGCGGGTGGCCGCGTCGACGGATGCGGCCGGCCGGGTGCGAATCTCGGTGCGGGATGACGGGCCGGGGCTGCCATCGGGCGTGCTTGCCTATCTGCAGGCGCATGGGCGCGAGGCGACTGCCGGCCCCTGGTTAAACGGCGGCGGTTTGGGGCTGAGGCTGTGCCTGGAGATCACACGCGTCCTTGGCACGCGTTTGGAAGTGGCGACGCCGGAAGGCGGTGGAGTGGAGATTTGGTTTACGCTGCCCGGTGCCAAAGATACGGGAGGGCCTACGTGAGCACTCCGCGCATCCGCACTTTGTTGGTTGAGGACCAAGGCATGTTTCGCGCGTTTGTGGAAACGTGGCTGGCTAAGCATCCGCGATTCGAGCTGGTGGGCTCGGCCGGATCGGGGGAGGAGGCCTTGGGCTGGTTGCTCGAGCGCAGGCCGGAGCTGCTGGTGGTGGACCTGCAATTGCCCGGCATGGATGGGTTGGATTTCGTCAGGGCGGCGCGGCAGGCCCGGCCGCAGGCGCGCGCACTCGTGCTCTCGTCGCTCATGGATCCGCTGGCTCTGACGCGGGTGAAGGAGAGTGGGGTGGAGGGGTATTTGGAGAAGGATGCGCGTCCCGAAAAGCTGGAGGAGGCGATGACGGCGGTGGCGGCAGGGCGCGCGTATTTTTCAGCGCGCTTTGTTGAAACGCTGCGCCGGGAAAGCGCGAAGGCGGAGGCTCTGGGCAAGATCTTGTCGCGACGGGAGCAGGAGGTGTTGTCCCAAGTGATCGCGGGCAAGACCAGCCGTGAGATCGCGGACCACTACGGCATCGGGCTGCGCACGGTGGAGTTTCACCGCGCGAACGTCATGGCCAAGCTAGGGGCCTCGAACACGGCCGAACTGGTCGCGCAGGCCGGGCGCATGGGGCTGGTCTAGGGCGTGTGGCTGACGTCGACTCAGCCCTTGCGCAGTTGTTTGCGGAGCTCGGCGATGTCGGTCTCGAGCCGGGCGAGCAGGGCCTCGGCGCGGGAATCCGGCAGGGGCGTGTGGGCCTCCGCGTCGCGTAGCTCTTGCATGGTCGATACGATGATGCCGATGAACAGATTCAGGATGGTGAACGTGGCCACGACGATGAAAGGCACGAAGAAGGCCCAGGCGTAGGGGAACTGGGTTAGCACGGGGCGCACGATGCCCATGGACCAGCTCTCGAGCGTCATGATCTGGAACAGGGTGTAGAAGCTCTTGCCGATGGTGCCGAACCACTCCGGGAAGGCGGTGCCGAAGAGCTTGGTGGTGAGCACGGCGGAGGTGTAGAAAAACACCAGCATGACCGCGACCACGCCGCCCAGGCCGGGCATGGAGTGGAAAAACGCGGCGACCACGCGGCGCAGCTGCGGCACGACGGTGAGCAGGCGGAGCACGCGCAGGACGCGCAACGAGCGCAGCACGGACCAGGGGCCGGCGCCGGGGGCGAGGGCGAAACCGATGACGATCACATCAAACCAGTTCCACCCGCTGCGCCAGAAGAGGCCGCGGTAGGCGACCAGCTTGATGGCGAGTTCGACGCAGAAGATGGCGAGGCAGGTCTTGTCGGCGATTTTCAGCCAAGTGCCGTGCTCGGCCATGAGGGCGGGCGAGGTCTCGAGGCCGAGGATGGCGGCGTTGAGCAGGATGAGGGCGACGATAAAGCCCTGTATGCGCGACGACTCGACCCAGGAGGCGAGGCGTAGTCGCCAGGCGGATACGGCGGGTTGGCTGGCGCGCAGGGCAAGCAGATCGGATTCGCTCATAGGGTGCCGCGAAGGGCGGTGGGCAGACGGAGGGGAGACGCGGGAGAGGGACGAGAATGAGAACGAGTAAGGGAACGGTGACGATCAGGAGGCGAGGCAGGCCTGGAAGGCGGCGTTGAGGGCGGCGCGGTCGAGGTTTTTGCCGATGAATACGAGGGTGTTTTCGCGCGGCGCGGCTCCCCAGGGCGTGTCGAACTTGGCGTCGAAGAGCATGTGCACGCCCTGGAAGACTAGGCGGTTGGGCGAGCCTTTGATGGCGAGCACGCCCTTGCACCGGTAGATGTCGTTGCCCTTCTCCTTCAGGAGGACGCCGATCCAGTCGTTGAGCTTTTTGCCGTCGAGGTCGCCGGTGTGACGTATCCCCACGCTGGATACGTCGGCATCGTGCGAGTGGGTGTGCTCGAAGTCCTGCTGCCAACCCGGGCGGGCGGTGTCGCCCATGACGTGGATGTGGAGCGGGTGGTGGCCGCAGCCCTCGAAGACGACGTAGTGACCTGAGGCGGGCAGGCTGAGCGGAAAGTGGGCGTGGCCGTGCTCGCCGATGTGGAGGCGCTGGAGCGTGCCGCCGGGGGTGATGGTTTCGCCCGGTTGCACCTTGTTTTCCCAGTCGGAAAAAATGAGCACGGCGGCGTCGCGGGCGGCGTCAAGGTCGGCGGGCGCGAGGGATTTTACGGGCAGGATGGCGATGTCCAGGGTGCCGGCGGGGCCGTGGTGGTGATGGGCGTGACCTGCCTCGTCGTGGGCGTGGTCATGCCCGTGGCCGCAGCAGGTGTCGTGGGAGTCGGCGTGGCCGATGACGAGCTCGTGCGTGCCGGCGGGCAGGGCGTAGGCGCCGGCCCACTCGAAGGGGTAGGACGGCTGCATGAACTTGGGGTCGAGCTCGGTGGCGCGGGAGAGGTTGAAGCCGCCGACGTTGAGGATGCGGTCGAGCGGGACGTCGGCGTTTTGGGCGCGGAGGAGGCGAGCGGCACCATTCATGCGGTGGATGCGGGCTTCGAGGGCGTCGAGCTCATCGGAAGTGGCGAGGTCGGTCTTGTTGAGGATGAGCACGTCGGCGAAGCCGATCTGTTTTTTGACCTCGGGGGAGGAGTCGAGGTGTTGGAGGACGTGACGGGCGTCCACCACGGTGACGATGGCGTCGAGGCGGAAGGCGGCGCGCATCTCGTCGTCGGTGAAAAAGGTCTGGGCGACGGGGCCGGGGTCGGCGAGGCCGGTGGTCTCGATGAGGATGCCGTCGAGGCGGTCTTTGCGCTTCATCAGGCGGCCGAGGATGCGGAGGAGGTCGCCACGCACGGAGCAGCAAATGCAGCCGTTGTTCATCTCGAAGATTTCCTCGTCGGATTGGATGACGAGCTGGTTGTCGACCCCGATCTCGCCGAACTCGTTTTCGATCACGGCGAGTTTTTTGCCGTGGTTTTCGGTGAGGATGCGGTTGAGGAGGGTGGTCTTGCCTGCGCCGAGGAAGCCGGTGAGCACCGTGACAGGAATGGGGGCGGGGGCCGAGGGCGATGGAGCGGAGGTGGACATGGAGAATGGGAAGCGCGGAAAAAGACGAATACGGCTGAAAAGGAAAGCGCGGGTTGGCTTTAACGCTTGTGCGGAAATCACGCGATGAAAAGACGGGTAGTTTCCGGCTCTCGGGGCTGGGCGAATATCGGCCCCACGCTGGATGACCTCATCTCGCAAGCGAACGCTCGCGGTTTTCGACTTGGCTGACGTTAGGCCAAGTTCGGCTGATTTAGCCCAACTCAATTTATCAAAGTAAGTTGTGTGTGAGATGGCGACCTAGTTTGATTTTGTTTGAACCCTGTCTGAATTTAATGGGTGATTCCAAACAGCTACCCCTCCATGCAAACCATAGACTGGCTGATTGTCGTCATTCCTGTATTCGCCATTTTGGGCCTGGCCCTTTATTCCAAGCGCTACATTCGCGGCGTGGTGGATTTCTTGGCCGCCGGTCGGGTGGCCGGCCGCTACGTCATATCCGTGGGCGACATGACTGCTTTGCTGGGCGTGATCACGCTCGTGGCGTTGGTGGAGTCGAAATACCAGGTGGGTTACGCGTTGTCGTTTTGGGAATACTTGGTGGTCCCGGTGGGCATCATCATGGGGTTGACGGGGTATTGCACTTACCGGTTTCGCGAAACCCGAGCCTTGTCCATCGGCCAGTTTTTGGAGATGCGATACAACCGGCCTTTCCGCATCGTGGCCGCCAGTTTGCGCACGATTTCGGAGATGCTCACCAACGCCATTGGGCCTGCGGTTGCGGCGAACTTTTTTATCTATTTTCTAGGTCTGCCGCACAAGGTGATGATCGCGGGCATCAATTTACCCACGTTCACCCTGATCGTGGCCTTAGTGCTGGTGATGTGCATGATCGTGATCTGGCCGGGTGGACGCGTGTCCCTGCTCATTACCGATTCATTCCAAGGTCTGATCAGTTACCCGATCTTTGTCGTTATCGCCGGGTATATTTTCCTCAACTTCAACTGGAGCGATACGATCGCACCGGTGATGATGGATCGCGTGCCGGGGGAAAGCTTCATCAACCCGTTTGATATCGAGCAGTTGCGCGATTTTAATATTTTCGCGTTGGTGGTCGGTATCGTGGGGCAGATTTTGAACCGCGCGAGCTGGATCGGCAACGACACCAGCGGCTGCGGACGCACTCCCCACGAGCAGAAAATGGCGGGAATCCTCGGGCAGTGGCGCAACGGTTTTTCCGGTCTGATGTGTCTGTTGGTCGCGATCATGATTATCACGCTGATGACTCATGAGCGCTACGCCGACAAAGCGCATGAAATTCGCGGCCAGTTGACCAGCGAAGTGGTGGAGGAGGTCGTCGCGGATGAGGCTCTGCGCGATCGGCTGACCGCGGAACTCGCGGCGATCCCCGTCCAACGTCACAAGGTTGGGGAAGACCAGCCGCTTTCCCAGGCGCAAAACCTTGATACGATCTACATGGAAACAGCCAAGGCCACGCTGGGCGAAAGTCCCGAGGCCAATCTGATGTTCCAGAAATTCAGGACTTTGTATAATCAGATGATGCTGCCGGTGGCGCTGAATAACCTGCTCCCAGTCGGGTTGATGGGGTTGTTCTGCCTGCTCATGATCATGCTCATGCTGTCCACTGATGACACGCGGGTATTCAACGCGGCGTCCACCATCATTCAGGACATCGTTCTGCCGCTGAGAAAGAAACCGCTCACTCCGGCGCAGCACCTTTTCTGGCTACGCATGTGTTCGGTATGCGTGTGCGTGTTCTTCTTTGTCGTGTCGTTGTTCTTCGTGCAGCTGGACTACATCAACATGTTCATCACGATCATGACGGCGATGTGGTTGGGCGGAGCGGGGCCGATCATGATATTCGGTTTGTATAGTCGCTTTGGAACCACCACGGGGGCTTTTTGTTCGCTGATTTTCGGGTCCGGTTTTTCCATCGGCGGTCTGTTCGTGCAGCGCAATTGGGCCGATCTGCTGTATCCATGGTTGGCCGAGCGCGGCTGGGTGGATCCTTTCGCCCGCTTCCTCGAGGCCGTGTCCTCGCCTTTTAATCCCTACATCGTGTGGAAAATGGATCCGGTGAAGTTCCCGATCAATTCATACGAATTGTATTTCATTGCGATGATCAGCGGGGTGGTCGCCTACGTGTTGGGTTCTTTGCTGACCTACAAGAAGCCCTATAATCTGGATCGTCTGCTTCATCGCGGCATCTACGACGTCGAAGGTCGCGAGAAGCTGAAGACGCCCTGGAATATGCGCACCGTGTGGGGCAAGTTGGTGGGCATCACCCCGGAATACACCCGCGGCGACAAGATCATCGCCTGGTCGGTGGTGGGCTACGCGATCATTTATAAGTTCGGTCTCTGCTTCCTGGCGGTGTTGATCTGGAACTTGATCAGCCCTTGGCCGACCCACTGGTGGAGCACCTATTTCTTCGTGACCAGCCTCGTGGTGACGGCGATCATCGGCATCGTTTCCACCTTCTGGTTCTTTATCGGTGGCTCCATCGACACGGTGAAGCTCTTCAAAGACCTCAAGGCCCGGGTGGATAATCCCTTGGATAACGGCGTGGTGGAGGGCCATGTGTCGCTAGCCGACAAGGCGGTTTTCGAGGCCAAGACGCACGAGAAGCAGGACGACTGACCGACCTGTTCCGGTTGCGGATAAGTGAGGACGCAGCCGCGCGCGAAGCGGCGGCGCGAAACTGTTCCGCCGTGCCAAAAAAGGAGTGGCGTCCGCTGGCGCGTGCGAGTGGTGTTAAAGGCTCTCATGAACCCTGTTCTCAAGTTATTGCTCGAAGGTGGCAGACTAACGACCGCGCAAATGGCGCAGGTCGCGGGTCTCTCGGTCGCCGAAGTCGAACAGCATCTGGAGCAGCTGAAAAAAGATAAAATCTTCCTCGGCTGGCGTCCCGTGCTCGATCTGTCGCGCGAGGCGGCGGCGGCGGCGGCGGTGCGCGCCGTGATCGAGGTTCGCCTGACCCCCGAGCGGGGCGGCGGGTTCAACAACCTGGCCCAGCGTCTGGCAAAATTCGAGGAGGTCGAGTCCTGCTACCTCATGTCGGGTGGCTACGATCTGCTGGTCTTTGTGACCGCGCCCACCCTGCAAAAGGCGGCGGCCTTCGTCTCCGAGAAACTATCGACCCTGGGCGGCGTGCTTTCCACGAGCACGCACTTCCTTCTGCGCTCCTACAAGGAAGGCGGCTTCCAGCTCGATGGCGGCGACGGTTCCGGCGACCGCCTCAATGTCAGCCCCTGAGGAGCGTATCCACATGAGCACTACCAGCAAACGCTGGGTGGCGGGCCACGTGGCCACGCTGCCCAAGAGCGGCATTCGCGACTTTTTCGAGCTCGTGACGAAGATGAAGGGCCAGGACGTCATCTCGCTCGGAGTCGGCGAGCCGGACTTCGTCACGCCGTGGCACGTTCGCAAGGCGGCCATCACCGCGCTTGAAGAGGGCAAGACCTACTACACGTCCAACCTTGGCACCATCGAGCTGCGCCGTGCGGTGTCCGCCTACGTGACCAACCACTTCGGCGTGGATTACCGGCCGGAGGACCAGATCATCATCACGGTCGGCGTGTCGGAGGCGTTGGATCTCGCGTTTCGCGCGTTTTGCAATCCGGGCGACAAGGTGATGTATCACCAGCCCTGCTACGTCTCCTACCATCCGAGCATTTCCCTCGTGCATGCGGAGGGCGTGGCGGTGCCGACCTTTGCCAAGGACAACTTCGCGCTCACGGCCGAGGCCTTGCGCGCGGCCTGGGTGCCGGGCTGCAAGATTCTCATGCTGAATCTGCCGTGTAACCCGACCGGCGGCACTTGCGACCGTGTCCAGTTGGAGGCGATCGCGGCGTTTTGCCGGGAGAAGGACCTGTTGGTGCTGAGCGATGAGATCTACTCCGAGCTGACTTTCGACGGCACGCACACCAGCATCGCCAGCCTGCCCGGCATGCAGGAGCGCACGATCTTCCTGCACGGTTTTTCCAAGGCGTTTGCCATGACCGGCTGGCGTATCGGCTACGCGTGCGGTCCGGCGGAGCTGATCGACGCGATGATGAAGGTCCACCAATACGCGATGATGTGCGCCTCGATCATCGCGCAGGAGGCCGCGCTCGAGGCCCTGAACAACGGCTGGGAACAGGTCTGCGAGATGCGCGACCAGTATCATCGCCGCCGCGACCTCGTGGTGCGGCGTTTCAATGAAATCGGCCTTACCTGCCATTCGCCGCGCGGCAGTTTCTATGCGTTCCCCAGCACGCAGGGACTGGGCATGTCGGAAAAGGATTTCGCCGTGGGCCTCCTCCAGCAGGAGAAGGTCGCGGTGGTGCCCGGCACGGCCTTCGGCTCGAACGGCACGGGCCACGTGCGTGCGTGCTTCGCCACCGGCTACGAGCAACTCATCGTGGCCTGCGATCGGATCGAGCGCTTCGTCGCGTCCTCCGCTCGCGCTCGGGAAAAGTCAGGCGCATAAAACACCGCAGCGCCGGCACGGCGCGGTGCTGGGGAATGAATCGAGTTCAGCTTCGGTCAGGCTTTTAAGCTGACCGAGGCGTAGAGTGGAGACCGTCTTCCACCCTCGGAGGTGGGTTATTCAAGAAAAGTCTGCTGTTTGGGCGCGGCCGCTGCTTCGGCGGCGGCACGTCGTGCGGCCTCTTCCTCGGGAGTGGCGTTGAGGTGGCGAGGAGCGCGTGCCACCCGGGCGGCGACCGCGCTCTCGCGATCCGTGACGATACGGTCGCAGATGGCGTGGATGTGCATGCGCAGCCACTGCGCGGTGCTGCTGTCGGGGCGGTAATCGGCCGGACCGTAGTGGTCGATGCGTCCGGCGGAGCGCAGGCGGTCGTTCTGGGCGAATTCGTCCGGACGGGCGGGGTTGTAAACGCCGTAGGCCTTGCCGCCGCCTTTCTTGGTGACGGAGAAACTGGGCACATCGCTCGGGCCGTCGGCGATGTAGATCATGTTTTGGAAAGGGATGCGGCGATCTTCGGGCGCGATGTTCGCGTTTACCTCGATGGCGGGATTCTTGTTCGTGCCCTTGTTGATCTCGAAGAGGGCGCGGGTCTTGGTGGTGTTGTCGATGACCAGACCGATCTGCGCGATCACGGCCTCGGCCTCGATGGGCAGATCGACCTGCTTGAGGAAGCCCGGCTGGAGCGGATTTTCGATAAACTCGCAGCCCCACACCCCATCGACGAAGGGAGCGATGGCGCTGCCGCGGACCATCTCGGCCAGACCGGTGCTCACCACGTAGTGCTCGAGGCGGATGTCGTGTTTACGGTAGGCTTCCTTTTCGGTGACGTAGCTCTGTGCGACTTTGAAAAAGTCCGGCAGGCCCGGATAAAATTTAATCTCCGCGCCGCATTCGCGCAGGATCTTGTTGCTCAGCTTGGGCATGTGTCCGGCGAGGACATGGGTGAGCAGGTGGTTGAGGTAGGCGATTTCCGGGGATAGGTGATAGCCGCGTTTCTTGTAGTGGGAGACGAGGTTGTTGGTCTCGTTCCAGAATGCGGGTTCGTCGATGCCGTAGCGCCGGAAGAGCGGCGTCTGCATGTATTCCGGGATAAGGGTCTTGTCGAAGTCCCAGATGAGGGCGATGGTGTTCTGCGTGAAGAGAGTCGTGGCCATGGCGAATCAGCATCGTTAGCGCGGGTGACCGAAAAAGTCCCGCGAGCGCGACGCGTGCGGGCGAAACAAGCCGCAGGGCCGGCGGCGCGCAATGCGCAAACCGAAATACGGCCCGCTTCGATCGCCTGTGGCATCGTCGATTTTCCATTCTCCGACTCACCCTCCAGCTCATTTTTTCCATGGTCACCCTGCCCGACATCAGTCCCTTCCAGCGCCGCGCCGACGAACTCGACGCGCAGATGCGCTCACCCGGTTTTTATGCCAACCCTCGCGAGGCGGCGGAGGTGTCGCGCGAACATCAACGGCTCACCGGACTGCTCGCCGACCACGCCGCACTGAAGAAGGCACAAGCGGACTTGGTGGAGATGGCGGCCATCCTGAAGGACGGCGGGGCGGACGCGGACCTGCGAGAGCTGGCGGAGGCGGAGCTGCCCGGGCTGGAGGCGCGCGCGGCCGAGCTGCACGCGGCGGTGCTCAAGCAGATGATCCCGCCCGAGCCCTCCGATTCGCGCAACACGGTGGTGGAGATCCGCGCCGGCACGGGCGGCGAGGAGGCGGCGCTATTCGCGGCCACGCTCACGCGGATGTATCATCGCTACTGCGAGTCGCGGCGCTGGACGATCGAGCCCATGGGGAGCTCGGTGTCGGAGCGGGGTGGATTTCGCGAGGTGAGTTTTCTCGTGCGCGGGCAGGATGTTTACAAACAGCTCAAATTCGAGAGCGGCGTGCATCGGGTGCAGCGCGTGCCGAGCACGGAAGCCAACGGGCGCATCCACACCTCCACCGTGACCGTGGCGGTGTTGCCCGAGGCGGAGGAGGTGGATTTGCACATCGATCCGCAGGATCTGGAAATCACGGTGCAACGTGCGAGCGGACCGGGCGGTCAGGGCGTTAACACCACCGACTCGGCGGTGCGCATCATCCACAAGCCGACCGGCATGATGGTGTTTTGCATGGATGGCCGCTCGCAGATCAAAAACAAGGCCAGCGCGATGTCGGTGCTTCGTGCACGCCTGTTGCAGCGCAAGCAGGAAGAGGAGGCGGCGAAATACGCGGCCCAGCGCAAAAACCAGATCGGCACCGGGGATCGCAGCGAGCGCGTGCGCACCTACAATTTTCCGCAGGGACGTCTCACGGATCATCGTATCGGCCTGACGCTCTACAGCCTCGCGCAGATCGTGGAGGGCGAGATCGGTCCGGTGGTCGAGGCGCTGCAAAAAGCCGACCTCGAACAGAAGTTGGCGGAACTCACCGGCACACCCTTCGACATGAAGCGCGCCGCGTCGGGCGGTGGTGCGGATGACGAGGACTGAGGGTTTTAAAGCGAAGCTAAGCTTTTTTAGGTCTGAGTTTTACGATACGTTGTAACCAAATTGGTTACAACGTCGGCGTGTGTCGATCAGCGCAGGACTTCGACGGGGCGGTCGTAGCCGGTGAGTTCCATGTAGGCGGAACCGAGCGGGGTGCCGTCGGGCGTGAGGATGCGGCAGGCGCCTTCCCAGTAGGTGACGCCGCCGAGCGTGCCGCCGAGTTCCTGGTCGTTGTGGTAAGGGTCGACGATGAGCACGACCTCGGAGTCGGTTTGTGGATCGGTAGTGGTTAGACGGATACGCTGCGGGTAGGTCGCGCCGGTATGCGGGCTCTTCCAGGTGGTGAGAGGCTCCCAGCGATAGGGCGCGCGGGTGAGGGTGCCGTCGCGTGCGATCCAACTAAGGGTTGAGGCGGGGTCGATCGATCCGTCGGTGCGGCGGAGCGCGTAGAACATGAGCTCGCGTCCGTCGTCGAGCTGGGCGCTCAGCCAATCCCAGCCGACCTGATTCTTGTCGAGTTGGCTGCTGCTGTATTCGTGGTCCATCCAGGCTTGGCCGGTGACCGGCACGGCCTCCGTGCCGTCAAGCGTGAGGCTGCCAGCCACGGAGAGGCGGGAAAAAGTCAGGTAATAGCTCGCGGCGGTGGGGGCTTCGCCTTTGCGCGAGTAACCGGCGTCGCCGAAGCGCACGAGCGGCTTGGCCGGCGTGAGGGTCAGGGTGAAGCGGGCGTCGCCCCGGATGCCGCCCACCAGTTCGAGCGTCTCGGGCGCGCCGGGCCGGGGTGCCAGACGCAGCGACCAGTCTCCGTTGCGAACGTCGAGAGTCTCGGTGGACGCGGCGGCGTCCCAGCCGGCGCGATTGAGGCGCTCCTGATGCAGGAAGCGCCCCGTGCCGACATCGACCAAGGCCATGTGGGCAAGGTAGATTTGGTCGTGGCCAAAGGCGGCGGGCGCGGGGCGTTTGGCGTTCGCGAGAGGCGCGGCTGAACGGAAAAAAGTCGCCTGAAACCCGAAGCGCCTGGGCGTGGGTTTCTCATCGGTGAAAAGGTGTCCGGTGAGATACCACCACTCGATTTTGTAGTCCGGGTGCGAGCCGTGATCGCGGGGAAATTGGAAAGTGGGGTTCGGCTGTGGCACGCGAAAGCCATCGGCGGTAAACGCAGGGATGTCGGCGCGCGCGGAGGAGGTGCCCACAAAACACACGAAAAGACACGAAAGGAGGAACGGGCGGAAACGGAGACGTGGAGAGAGGGATTTCATTTCGTGCTCTTTCGTGTGTTTCGTGGGCAAAAGTTAGGGCTGCTCACTCTTCGCGATCGGCCGGCAGGTCGGCGGCCCAGCGGCCGACCAAGTGGCTGACAATGATGCCGGTGCCGATAACGAGCACGGCAAGGCCGACGAGCTGAGCGGTGGGCATGGCAAAGGCGAGGGTCCAGCCGAAGCTCTGCTTGTTGATCACGTGTATGAGCAGCCAACCGAGCCCGAAACTGAGTGCCACGCCCGCGAGCGCAGCGCAGAGCGCGAGCGCGCCGCCTTCGATGGCCGCCGCGCGGGCGATTTCCGCGCGGCGAAAGCCGAGGGCGCGCAGGGTGGTGAGCTCGTCGCGTCGATCGAGTAGCACGCTGGCCAGACTAAGCGCTAGCCCGCCCACCGCCACGACCAGTCCGATGATCTCGAGGGCGTAGGTGATGGAAAACGTCTGGCGGAAGATGCGCAAAACCTCGGCACGCAAGGAGGCGTTGGTAAACACCGCCAACGCAGGGCGGCCGGCGAGGATTTCGGCGCGAACGGTCTCGGCGACGGCGCCGGGTTTGAGGTCCAGAGACACGCTGGTGGCGTGGTCGTCATCAAACCAGCGGACGGTGTGCGTGCGGTCCACCAGCACGGTGCCGCGTTCATTGCCGTAGTCGGCAAAGACGGCCGTGACCTGCAGGGATCGCGGGCCGGAGGGCGTGGGCACGACCAAGGTATCCCCTCGGCGGATACGAAAACGCTCCGAAAAACTTTCGCTGATGAGCGCCAAGCCGGAGTTTGTCTCCACCGCGAGGGCTTCGGCTGAAGGCGGCGACCCAACCCACAGAAACCCCTCGCGCGCGGCTTGGTCGGCGAGATCGCCGCCGCCGAGGGTGGTGGGTTTGCCGTCGAGCGTGATCGGGTAGGCGGAAAATACCGCCGATTTGGCGACGGCGGGATGACTGGCGAGCGCCTTCCACGTCTCGGGATCGAGACGGTTGTCAGACGATGCCGATTGGGCTCCTGAGCTGGAGATGTAGAGGTCGGCTTGGAGCGCGGTCTGGATCCAAGTGCGCACTGAACGTTCGAAGCTGGATACGAGGATGGCCATGCCCGCGGCCATGCCGATGGAGCAGACGAGGGCGGCCGCGGCGAGGCGATGGCGCCCGGTGGGGTTGGCCAAGTGGCCGAGTGCGACGCGCCAAGTCGCGCCCTTGCCGGCCAACGGGCGAAGGACTTTGGCCAG
>JALOTV010000226.1 GCA_025457685.1 Opitutaceae bacterium | reverse complement strand
CTCGACGATCTGGGCGCGACGCTGGCGGGTGTCGGGGGCGGGGCCGGCGGAGGCGGATGGGGTGGGGTGATCGGGCATGAGGCGAAAGTGAAACGTAAGTAAGCGAAACCTTAATTCTGCGAATGTGAAGGTTTTTACGGCGAAAAACAAAGGTTTAAGCGGATTTTGCTTGCGAAAACGAAAGAAATGCGAAAGTATATCGCAAGTCAGGCGAAACCCTTTAGCCCCTTACCCCATGAGCAAGATTCTGATTTTCACGTCGTCTCCCGTCGGGAGCGCGCATGCCCAACTGGCCTTGGAGGCCCTTCGCGCCGTCGCCGAGCAAGCGGGGCACACCGTCGTCGCGGAGGCCCGCGCGGCCGAGGCGGACTTGGTGATCCTCGCGGTGGATGCGCCGGTGGATGTGGCGCGTTTTGTCGGCAAGCCGATCTATGAGACGCGCACGGCGGCGGCGACGCGGCACCCGGAGGCGATTTTGAAGGCGGCGTTGGCGAAGCTGGCTCCGGCGGCGGTGTCTCCAGCGCAGGTCGTGGCGGTGAGCGGCGAAGTGGCAGAATCGAAGCCCGCTGTGGCGGCGAAAAAACTCGTGGCGATCACGGCGTGCCCGACGGGCATCGCGCACACGTTTATGGCGGCGGAGGCGCTCAAGAAGGCGGCCGCCGCACTTGGCCACGAGATCTGGGTGGAGACGCAGGGTTCGGTGGGGGCGAAGAGCCAGCTCACGCCGGCGGAGATCGCGGCAGCGGACGCGGTGATCCTGGCGGTGGACACCAACGTCGATGATGCGCGCTTCGTCGGCAAAACCGTGCTGCGCGCCTCGACCAAGGATGCGTTGCACCGCGGGCAGAAACTCTTGGGCGACGCGCTCGCGCTGGCGGCGAGTGGCGGCGGCGTGCTTGGCGCGGCGCTGGGCGGCGAGGTGGAGCGACTGAAGGCGCAACGCGCGAAGCAGCGCACGGGTCCCTACAAGCACCTCATGACCGGCGTGTCGCACATGCTGCCCATCGTGATCGCGGGCGGGCTGGCCATAGCGTTGGCCTTTGCGCTCGGCGGCATCTATGCGGGCAACGAAAAGGGCACGCTCGCGGCGGCGCTCAGCCAGATCGGCGGCGGGGCGGCGTTTCAGCTCATGGTGGCGGTGTTGTCGGGCTTTATCGCGTTCTCCGTCGCGGACCGGCCGGGCCTCGCGCCGGGTTTGGTGGGCGGTCTGCTCGCGCAGCAACTCGGCGCGGGTTTCCTCGGTGGCATCGCGTCGGGTTTTCTTGCCGGCTACCTGACCAGGTTTCTCGCGGACAAGATTCGGCTGCCCGAAAATCTCGAGGGCCTGAAACCGGTGCTCATCCTGCCCTTTCTCTCCACCATGATCGTCGGCCTGCTGATGATTTTCGTGATCGCGCCGCCGGTGCAGGCGGTGCTCGCGGGGCTGACCGACTGGCTGAATGCGATGCGCGGGAGCAACGCGATCCTGCTCGGGGTTTTGCTCGGCGCGATGATGGCTTTCGACATGGGCGGGCCGGTGAACAAGGCCGCCTACACCTTCGGCGTCGGGCTGCTCGCGAGCCAGGTTTACACCCCGATGGCGGCGATCATGGCGGCGGGCATGGTGCCCCCGCTCGGCATCGCGCTGGCGGTGCTGGTGGCGCGCAACCGCTTCGACTCCGACGAGCGCAAGGCGGGCGGCGCGGCGGCGGTGCTCGGGCTGGCCTTTATCACCGAGGGGGCGATCCCCTTCGCGGCGAAAGATCCGTTGCGCGTCATCCCCGCGCTCATCCTCGGCGCGGCCACGGCGGGCGCGATCAGCATGTGGGCGGGCGCGCAGCTCTGGGTGCCGCACGGCGGCATCTTCGCGGTGCTCATCCCCGGTGCGGTGAAGGGGCTCGTGCCCTACGCCATCGCCATCGCGGCGGGTTCGGCGGTGACGGCCGGCGCGCTGCTGGCACTGAAAAAACCCGCCGCGTCCGCCGCCGCCTGAGAATTGTTTACCCCGTATCCACTCCGCCATGACGACCACGGCCCCCAAATCCCTTCCCCTTACCGTTCGCACCGTCGGCCTTGGCGCCGAGGTGGCGGACAAGACCGCCGCCATCCGCGCCGTCGGCCAGTTGCTGGTGAACGCCGGCCACATCGAGCCCGGCTACATCGCGAGCATGCTGGCGCGCGAGACCCAGGCCGACACCTGCCTCGGGCACGGCGTGGCCATCCCGCACGGGCAGCCGAAGGACCGCGGGCTGATTCGCGAGACCGGCATCGCGGTGCTGCAAGTGCCCGGCGGCGTGGCCTGGAACGCGGGCCAGACCGTGCGCCTGGTGGTCGGCATCGCGGCGCGCGGCGACGAGCACCTGGCGATTTTGACCACCTTGACCGGTCTGCTCGACGACGAGGCGGCGCTGGAGAAACTCGCGGTCACGCGCGATGCGGCGGAGATCGTCGCGGTGTTGAGTGGCGCGAATTTCCCCAAGCGCGCGGCGGACATCGAGCCCTGGCCCGGCGCGGTGCGCGCGCAGGTGGTGGTGACGGGGCACGCGGGTCTGCATGCGCGGCCCGCCACGCGGCTGGCGGAGACGGCGGCGGAGTTCGCGGCCGAGATTCGCGTGATCCACGGCGATGTGGCAGCCAACGCCAAGGCCATGGCCTCGCTTCTGCGCCTCGGCGCGGGGCAGGGCGCTAAGCTCACGCTCGAAGCGCGCGGCAGCGACGCGGAGGCGGCGCTCGCCGTGCTCGCCGAGGCCATCGCGGACGGGCTGGGCGACGCGGCGGAAAACCCCGAGGCGGGGGCCGAGGCCGCGCCGACCTGGGATGCGCCCGCGACCATCACGCAAGTGGTGATCGGCACGGCGGCCTCGCCGGGCGTGGCGATCGCGCCGGTGTTTCGGTTCCGGGCCGAGATGCTCACGGTGGAGGACAAGCCGGCGGGTGAGCCCGCCGCCGAGCGTCGGCGTCTGGCCAAGACGTTGGCCGAGGCCGATGCCGAGCTGGCGCGTCTGGCGGAGGACGCGCAGGCCTCGCCGGTGGCGGCGGAGGCGGAGATTTTTGAGGCGCACCGGGCCCTGCTCGGCGACGCCGAACTGCGCGCTGAGGTGGAGGCGTTGATCGAGGAGCGCCACGGCGCGGCCTGGGCCTGGCAGCAGATCATCGAGCGGCGCATCGACGAAGTGCGGCGCTTGGCGGATGCGCGGCTGGCGGGACGCGCGGCGGATTTGCGCGACGTGGGGCAGCGGGTGTTGCGGCTCTTCGCGGGCGTGGTGAGCCGCGCGCCGGTGTTGCCCGCCGGGCCCTGCATCCTGATCGCGGAGGATCTCACGCCCTCGGACACGGCAAAGCTTGACCCGAAAAAAATCCTCGGGCTCTGCACGGCGGCGGGCGGGCCGACCTCGCACACCGCGATCATCGCCAAGGCGCGCGGGCTGCCGGCGGTGGTGGGAGCGGGCGCGGACGTGCTCGCGTTGCCCGACGGCGCGGTGGCCATCCTCGATGGCGGGGCGGGGCGGCTGTATCCGCATCCGGACGAGTTTGCCCTCGCGTCGGCCAAGGAGTTTCAGGCCGGCTGGGCGCGCGCGCTGGCGGCGGCGGATGCGGCGCGGTTTCGTCCCGCCCTGCTCGGTGACGGGCGGCGCGTCGAGGTGGTGGCCAACATCGGCCATGCGGCGGAGGCGGCCGAGGCGGTGGAGGCCGGCGCGGAGGGCGTGGGCCTGCTGCGCACGGAGTTTTTGTTTCTCGGCCGCGAGACCGCGCCGACCGAGGAGGAGCAGTTTATCGCCTACACCACGATGATCCAGGCCCTCGGCGGCCTGCCGCTCATCGTGCGCACGCTCGACATCGGCGGCGACAAGCTCGTGCCCTACCTCGGGCTGGCGCACGAGGAGAACCCCTTTCTCGGCGTGCGCGGCATCCGGCTGTGTCTGCGGCGTCCGGAAGTATTCAAAACCCAACTACGCGCGATCTACCGCGCGGCGGCGACGGCGGAGGCGGGCGCGGTGAAGATCATGTTTCCCATGGTCACGACCCTGGAGGATTTGCGCGCCGGGCGGGCGCTGGCCGAGGCGGTGCGGGCCGAGCTGGGCGCGCCGGCGGTGGAGATAGGAATCATGGTGGAGGTGCCCTCGGTGGTGCTGATGGCGCGGGAGTTTGCCCGCGAGGCGGATTTCTTCTCGGTGGGCACGAACGACCTCACCCAATACGCGCTGGCCATCGACCGGCAGCATCCGGAGCTGGGCAAGGAGGCGGACGCGTTGCACCCGGCGGTGTTGCGCTTGATCGCGATGACCACGGAGGCGGCCAAGGCGGAGGGCAAGTGGGTGGGCGTGTGCGGCGGCGCGGCGGGCGAACCGCTGGGCGCGGCCATCCTGGCCGGGCTGGGCGTGGCGGAGCTGAGTATGAGCGCGCCCTCGGTCTCGACGGTGAAGGCGACGCTGCGCCGGCTGACCGGCAAACGCGTGGAAGCGCTGGCGAAGCGCGCGCTCGCGGCGACGACGGCGGCGGAAGTGCGGGCGCTGGCGAAGGAAATCTGACTTTTAACCGCGAATGGACGCTAATGGACGCGAATGTCGGACAATGTCGGACTGCTGAATCGAACCTCGGATTTTTTATGAACAACTTGGGCTCTACTTTGTATGACGTCGCCACGGTGACGCTGAATCCGGCGATTGATCGCACGGTGTCGGTCGCGGATTTGCGGCTCGGTGCGGTGAATCGCGCCGAGTTGGTGGGTGATCGTGCGGGGGGGAAGGGCGTGAACGTGGCGGCGGCTATGGCCGAGCAAGGGCACCGGGCGGCGGCGCTCGGATTTTTAGGCCGGGAAAACGCGGCGATCTTCGAGGCGTTTTTCGTGGGGCAGGGCGTCGCGGATCGTTGCCTGCGCCTGCCGGGCGCGACGCGCATGGGCATAAAGATCGTCGATCCGGTGCGCGGAGAGACGACGGACCTGAACTTCCCCGGGTTGGCGCCGGGCGCGGCGGACCTGGCGGCGCTCATGCGCCAGCTCGATGAAATCGACGCGCGTTGGTGCGTGCTGGCGGGCAGTCTGCCGCCGGGGGTGGAGACGGATTTTTATGCGCAGGCGATCCGGCGGCTGACCGCGCGCGGGGTGCGGGTGGCGCTCGACACGAGCGGCGACGCGCTGGCCGAGGCGATCGCGACCGGGCCGGAGGTGATCAAACCCAACGTGCACGAACTCGCCGCGCTGGTGGGTCGCGAGCTGGCGGACGAGGCGGCGGTGGTGGCGGCGGCGCGCGATCTCATCGCGGGCGGCGTGGGCCTGGTGGCGGTGTCGCGCGGGGCGGACGGCGCGGTTTTCGTGACGGCGGACGAGGTGGTGACGGCGCGGCCGCCGGCCATCGCGGTGCGCAGCACGGTGGGCGCGGGCGACGCGATGGTGGCGGGGATAGTCGCGGCGCGGCTGCGCGGACTGTCGCTCGCCGAGTCGGCGCGGCTGGCGACGGCGTTTTCCCTTTTCGCGCTCTCGCGCGGCGCGGC
>JALOTV010000225.1 GCA_025457685.1 Opitutaceae bacterium | reverse complement strand
GCTGCGGGCGGCGGCGGCGTTTGCGGCGGAGACGGGGTGGCGGGGCGGCGCGCATTTCGTGTTGGAGAAACGCGTGCCGGTGGGCGCGGGCTTGGGCGGGGGCAGCGGCAACGCCGTCGCGGCTCTGCGCGCGCTGGAAAGCCTGAGTGGGATCGTGTTGCCGCACGCCAGGGCGGAGGCGCTGGCGGCCGGGCTGGGCTCGGATTGTCCGCTGTTTCTGCGCGGTCGTCCGGTGGTGATGCGCGGGCGCGGGGAGCGCTTGGATGAGTTGCCGGCGACGGCGGCGGCGCGGGTGAGCGGGCGGAGGGTTTTGTTGTTCAAACCCGAGTTTGGCGTGGCCACGCCCTGGGCATATCAGGCGTTGGCGGCGCGTCCCGAGGCCACCGAGGCGGCGCTGGCCGCGTGGCTGGCGGACGAACGTGCGCCGCTGGAGGATCTGCTGGCGAACACGTTGGAAAGGCCGGTGTTTGCGAAATGGGTCGCTCTTCCCGCCCTGCTCGGCTGGTTGCGGGAGCGGCACGGAGTCACGGCCGCACGGATGAGCGGGAGCGGCAGCGCGTGCTTCGCCCTGCTGGAGCCGGGGCGCGACGAGGAGCCCATGGTCGCGACCATCCGTGAGGCGTGGGGAGATGCTACATTTGTGCAAACTGCTTTGCTGGCCTAAGTTTAGGCGTCGCTGCGGGAGGGAAACGATTTGACCCGCCGCCGGCGTGGAGACGGAATACGCGCACCCCAAATGTGTCCGCCGCGCGGACGCATCCCACTCCCCATTCATGTCCGAATTTGAAGCCAACTCCCGCCCCGAGCTTGTTCTGCAAGGCATCTCCGCCTCGCAGGGCATCGCCTATGGACCGTATTTCGTCTACATCCAGACGGACGTCGAGGTGCCGGAGTATCGTGTGGAAAAATCCCGCCACGCGGCGGAGGTGGCGCGTTTCGAGCAGGCGCTGGTGACCACGCGCCAGCAGGTGCAGAAGATCATGAGCGAGGTGGAGAAAAACCTCGGCGAGCAGGAGGCGCGCATCTTTGACGCGCATCTGCTGGTGCTGGAGGACCAGGCGCTCATCGCGGAGACGTTGCGCGAGTTCGAGAAGAGCCAGGTCAACATCGAGACCTGCTTCAACCGGGTGGCGAAGCGCTACATCGCCGCCTTCGAGGCGATCGACGACGAGTATCTGCGCGAGCGCGGCGGCGATATTCGCGACGTCGCGCAACGCGTGCTCGCGAACCTGCTCGGGCGGACTTCCCAGCGGCTGAGCAAACTGGCGGACAAGCGTATCGTGGTGGCGAACGACATCTCTCCGTCCGACGCCGCTAGCCTCGATCGCTCGGCCGCGCTCGGCATCGTCACCGACTCGGGCAGCAAGACCAGCCATGCCGTGATCGTGGCGCGATCGATGAAGATCCCGGCGGTCGTGGGCCTGCGCGATCTGACCGGCAAGGTGCAGCCCGGCGACACTCTCCTGGTGGATGGCTACGAAGGCCTGGTGATCCTGAACCCGGCGGAGACGACGCTTTTTCGCTACGGCCAGATCCAGCGCCAGAAACGCACCCAGGAGCAGCGGCTGCTCGAGGCCAGCCGCCTGCCCGCCATCACGCTCGACGGCGTGCCCCTGACGCTGCGCGCCAACGTGGAAAAGCCCGACGAGGCCGGGCTGGTGAAGGATTACAACGCCGACGGCGTGGGGCTCTACCGGACCGAGTTTCTCTACCTCGGCGCCGACGCCATGCCGACCGAGGAGGAACAATACTCGGCCTACCGCGAGCTCGTGCAGGCGCTCGCCCCCGCGCCGGTGACCATCCGCACCCTCGACCTTGGCGGTGACAAGCCCATCGCGTCCCAGGCCCATCTCTTCCCCAAGGAGGACAACCCCTTCCTCGGCTACCGCGCCATCCGCTTCTGCCTGGATCATCCGGATGTATTCAAGGTGCAACTACGCGCGGTGCTGCGCGCCAGCGCCCACGGCAAGGTGTTGCTCATGTATCCCATGATCAGCGGCCGGGACGAGATGCGCCGGGCCAACCTCGTGCTCGAGGAGTGTAAGGCCGAGCTGCGCGCCGAGGGCAAGGTCTTCGACGAGCGGATCGCGGTGGGCAGCATGATCGAGATTCCCAGCGCGGCGATGACGGCCGACCTGCTGGCCCACGAGTGCGATTTCTTCAGCGTGGGGACCAACGACCTCATCCAGTATCTGTTGGCGATCGACCGGGTGAACGACCGCATCGCGCACCTCTACGAGCCCACGCACCCGTCGGTCCTGCGGACCCTGCGCCACATCGTGGTGGAGGCGCACCGCGCCGGCATCAAGGTGAGCGTGTGCGGCGAGATGGCGGGCGATCCGATCTTCACCGCCCTGCTTTTCGGCCTGGGGGTGGACGAGCTCAGTATGACGCCTCCGCTCATCCCGGCGGCCAAGTTTATCCTGCGGAACATGAAGATGACGGATGCGAAGCTCCTCGCCCAGACCGCGCTGGCGATGGATTCGGCGCCCCTCATCCACTCGCTTTGCGCGGAGTTCGCGGCCAAGCGGTTGACCCCGTGATCGGTCAGTGGCGGCGGTCTAGCATCCGGGCGGCCAGCTCGAGCAGGAAGGTGGAATCGCCGGGCAGCGCGCGCAGGGCGTCGGTGGCGAGGGTGGTCTCGCGGGCGGCGAGCAGGCGCGCCTCATCCAGGCCGTGCAGGCTGACGTAGGTGGTCTTGCCGGCGCGGGCGTCCTTGCCGGCGGTCTTGCCGAGCACGGCGGTGTCCACCGTGGCGTCGAGCACGTCGTCGATGATCTGGAAGGCGAGGCCGAGGTGGCGGCCGGCGCGGCGCAGCGTCTCGATGGCATCCGGGGCGAGGCCGCCGGCGAGGCCGCCGCAGACCAGGGAGGCCTCGAGCATGGCGGCGGTTTTGTTGAGATGGATAAACTCGAGTTCGGCGGCCGTGGCGGGCGAGCCGGTGCCGCCGCCCTCGGCGAGGAGATCCTGCATCTGGCCGCCGACCAGCCGGCGGCCGGAGGAGGCGTCGGCCAGTTCGCGAAGCAGGGCGGCGGCGAGGACCGGGCGAGCGCCGTAGCTTTGGCCCAGAATCACAAAGGCCTGGGTGAGGAGCGCGTCGCCGGCGAGCAGGGCGGTGGCCTCGTCGAAGGCGCGGTGGCAGGTCGGGCGTCCGCGACGCAGGTCGTCGTCGTCCATGCAGGGCAGGTCGTCATGGATAAGTGAATACGTGTGGACGCACTCAAGCGCGACGGCGACGGGGAGGGCGTCCTCCACGCGGGCGGGGCCGCCCAGGCCGGCGGCGGAGAGGGCGAGCACCGGGCGCAGGCGTTTGCCGCCGGCTTGAAGACTGTAGCGCATGGCCTCGTGAATGCGGGCGGGGCCGGCGGGCGAGCCGGGGGGCAGGGCGGGCACGAGGGCGTCGAGGGCGCGTTCGACGCGGGCCGTCAGGTCGTTAAATTTGGTTGAGAAGTCCATCTGGTCGGGGGGAAGGTCATGCATGTCTTCCGCCGCTGCAATGCCCACGCTCGAACTCGTTTGCAAACGCCTGCTGTCGGACTCGGCCTGGTTCATGAAGTGCCTGGTCGGGGCGGTGCTCATTCTGGTGCCCGTGGCGCATTTCTGGGCCTGCGGATATCTTTACGAGTTGTTCAAGCGGGCGCGGCGGGGCGAGCCGCTGGAGTTGCCCGAGTGGGAGGATTGGGGCCGGCTGTTCTACAACGGGGTGCCGGTGTTTGTGATTTTCCTGGTCTTCACCGTCGCGCCCTTGGCCGTCACGTGGGTGCTGACGCGTCCGCTCTATATGCTGGGGGCGGGCTGGTTCAGCTACATGCCGATGATGCCGGTGTTGCTCGGGTGTTTCCCGGTCACGGCGGCCAGCATCTACCTCTACCAGAAGCGCGAGGATTATCGCGACGCGTTCAGGCCCTGGCTGTTGTTGCGCATGGTGCGCGCGGTGGGGCTGCCGCTGGTGGTGCCGACCCTGGCCCTGGTGGGTCTGCTGGTCACGGGACTACCCTTGCTGCCCTTCGTGTTCTTCGCGGGCGCGGCGTTGCTGGGGGCGACGTATCTGTCGATGTTCCATCACGTGGAGACGGCGTTGCGTGGTGCGACGCGTCGTGGGTGAGACTCGGTCCGGCGCGCTAAACCCGTGGACACCGCGTCGATGCCCGCCCAAGCTGTCCGCACATTTTTATCCCATGGCCATCAATCTCGATCGTAAGTCGCCCGGTATCGTCGGAATCCTGTTCGGGGCGTCTCTCAGCGTGGCGCTGGGCGTGTTACTGGGGTTGATCAATCTCGTGGCGCAGCCGGTGGAGGTGGTGAATGCGCTGCCAAAAGAACCGGTGGAGGGTCGCATCTACTTCGTGAAGGGTGGATCGAGCGGGGCGGGCCGCGCCTGGGAGTTGAAGGCGGAGGGTCTGGCGGAAGGCCGTGGCGCGGAGGTGGGCTTTTCCGAGGCCGAGCTGAACGCCTGGTCGGGCGCCACCTTTGAAGAAGTGAAGGTCGAGCCGGCGGAAAAACAAAACACCGTCATGGTGATCGCGGGCACGCCGAACTTCCGCATCGTGGATCGCGAGTTACAGGTCGGCACGATCAACCAGTTGGTGTTTTTCGGATTCGAGGCGCCGCTGGTCTTGCAGGCGCGCGGTGCGTTTGTGCGCGGCGGCGCGGGCTGGGATTTCAAACCCTCGGAGGCCTATCTCGGCGGCCTGCCCTTGCACCTCGCGCCCGCGCTGGCGGATCTGGTGCGCGAACGTCTCACGCCCGCCGCGTCCGCGCCGACGGCGGTGGCCAAGGTGCTGGCGTCGGCGGACAAGCTGGAGATCGCCGAGGGCGAGCTGGTGGTGCGTCTGCCGTGAGGTGCGGGCGGAGCAGGCGGCGGAGGTGGATCGCGCTTTGCGGCGCGGGCATTTTTTTGACCGCGTGCGCCTTGTCCCGCGCCGAAGTCGCGGCGGAGCCGCCGCCGCCCGAGCCCGCGCGGGCTCGGGCCTACGGCACGGACACTGGGAGGTTTTTCGTCATCGCCGAGCCCGGGATGGCGGGTGCGCGTCTGGCGCGTCTCGCGGAGGAGGCGTGGAGCGTGTGGAGCGGGCCGCTGGCGCTGCCGCCGCGCTGGACCAGCGCGGTCACGGTGCGTCTGACGCCGGCGGGCCGGTGGGCTTTTGCCGAGACGGGCTGGCGCGTGGTGGTGGAGCCCGGCGGTGTAGTGTCGGTCTGGATACGCGGTGACGATGCGCTGGCGGCTGACGCGATCACCCGGGAGCGGCGCTGGTTGACGGCGCTGGCCGAGGGCGCGTTGCGACGCCAGGCGGCGGCGCTGGCCATCGCGCCCGAGCGGACGATCGTGCCCGACTGGCTGACGGTGGCGGCGGCGGAGGCGGTCCTGGTGCGCGGCAACCCTGCACTGGGCGACGAGTGGCGCCGGGTGGCGCGTGCGGCCGCCGTGTTGCCCTCGCTGCGGGAGACATTGAATTGGGCGGGCGCGCAGACTGCGGACGGGGCGGAGGCGGAGCGGCGCTGGCTGGCGGCCTACGGCGTGTGGCTTTGGTTGCAGGCAGAGGCAGGACGCGGGCCGGCGTGGCGTCGGCTGGTGACCGGCCTGCTGGAAGGGGTGTCGCCCGGGCTGGCCTTGGTGCGCGGCTACGAGCCTCGTTTTGCGGCGGCGGAGGCGCGGGATATCGAGCTGGCCTGGCAGGTGGGCGCGGCCGCGCAGGCGGTGCTGCGGACAGTGCCGACCTGGCCGGCGGCGGAGTCCCGCCGCCGCCTCGAGCAGGCGGCCCGCGTGACCGTGCGTCCGCTGGCGGGCGAAACGGAGGAAGCGAAAGAACTGGCCGAGCTATGGGCTGAGCGGGGCGATCCCTTGCTGACGTCGGTGCGCAGGGCGCGGCTTGC
>JALOTV010000224.1 GCA_025457685.1 Opitutaceae bacterium | reverse complement strand
GTCGTGCCGGCCTCGAGGCCCTCCATCACCAGCTCGACCGGCCAGGCGCGCGGCCAGTGGACCTCCATCCAGCCGAGGATGGCGGCCTCGGAGAGTTTATCGATGTGGAATATGGTGTCCTCGGCGGTGATGGCGGCGACCTTGGCGAAGTGCCGGCCCTGGCGGGCGCGCGCGGCGATGAGCGTGCGCTGAATCTCGTCCTGAAGGGCGCAGAGCAGGCGGCGGGCGCGATCCAGCGTGGCGCGCGGGGCGCGGGCGGCGGAGGCGGCGGTGAGCACGGGTGCGGGGCGGGGCATGGGGCGAGCAGACGGCGGGGCGGGGCAGGGGGGCGATGCGAAAAACGCGCGGGCGGAGCATGAAAAACCCCGCGCCGGGGTGAGCGCGGGGCGGGGGGAGGCTGGCGGTCCGACAAAGCGGGCCGATTGCTCAGGCCTTCTTCAGGGCGGCGGCGATGCGCACGAGGGCCTTCTCGACGTTTTCGCGGCTGTTGAAGGCGCTGATGCGCACGTGGCCTTCGCCGCACTTGCCGAAGCCGGCGCCGGGGGTGCAGACCACCTGGGCCTCGTTGAGCAGCTTGTCGAAGAAGGCCCACGAATCGGTGCCGGTGTTGACCCAGATGTAGGGCGCGTTGTCCCCGCCGACGGTGGAGAAGCCGAGGTCGTTCATCGCCTTGCGGATGAGGGCGGCGTTGGCCAGGTAGAAGTCGGTCATGGCCTTCACCTCGGCCTGGCCCTCGGGCGTGTAGATGGCGGCGGCGGCCTTTTGCACGGGGTAGGAGACGCCGTTGAATTTGGTGGTGTGGCGGCGGTTCCAGAGCGCGTGCACGCCGTGGGCGTTGCCGGCGGCGTCGTAGGCCTGTAGTTTCTTGGGCACTACGGTGTAGGCGCAGCGTGTGCCGGTGAAGCCGGCGGTCTTGGAGAAGCTGCGGAACTCGATCGCGACCTCGTCGGCGCCCGGGATCTCGTAGATGGAGTGGGGGATCTTCGGATCGCGGATGTAGGCCTCGTAGGCGGAGTCGAAGAGGATGAGGGCCTTGTTGGCCTTGGCGTAGGCGACCCAGGCGGCGAGTTGCTCGCGGGTGGCGACGGCGCCCGTGGGGTTGTTGGGGAAGCAGAGGTAGATCAGGTCGGAGGCGCCGGAGGGGATGGCGGGCACGTAGCCGTTGGCCGGGGTGCAATCGAGGTAGGTGATGCACTGGTAGCGGCCGTCGAGATTGGTGCCGGTGCGGCCGGCCATGACGTTGGTGTCCACGTAAACGGGGTAAACCGGATCGGGGATGGCGAGCTTCAGGCCCTCGGTGGCGAAGATTTCCTGGATGTTGCCGCAGTCGCACTTGGAGCCGTCGGAGACGAAGATCTCATCGGCGGCGATGGGGCAGCCGCGCGCGGCGTAGTCATGGGCGGCGATGGCCTCGCGGAGGAAGGCGTAGCCCTGTTCGGGGCCGTAGCCCTTGAAGGTGGCGCGCACGGCCATCTCGTCCACGCCGGCGTGGAAGGCCTTGAGCACGGAGGGGGCGAGGGGCTCGGTGACGTCGCCGATGCCGAGCCGGATGACGGGTTTGTCGGGGTTCGCCGCGGTGTAGGCGCCGACTCGCTTGGCGATGTCGGAGAAGAGGTAACTGGCCTTGAGCTTGAGGTAGTTCTCGTTGATGCGGATCATAGATGTAGGAAAAGGGTGAAACGCTTGAACAAGAGACGCGCTCCGCCTTTGTTCAAGCCCTGCGTCTCCGCCCCGCCCGCGACGGCGCCCCCTCCCTCCGCATGCAAATCATCCGTTCCGTGCAAGAAATGCAGGCCCTGGCCTACGAGCTTCGCTCCAAAGGCCAGATCATCGGTCTCGTGCCCACCATGGGCGCGCTCCACGAGGGGCACCTCAGTCTCATCCGACTGGCGGCAGAGCGGGCGGATGCCGTGGTGGTGACGATTTTCGTCAACCCCACCCAATTCGCACCCAACGAGGATTTTAACAAATACCCGCGTGAACTGGAGGCGGACGTCGCCAAGTGCGCCGGGGCCGGCGCCGACTACGTTTTCGCGCCCACGCACGAGGAAATTTATCCCAAGGGCTACTCGACCTACATCACCGAGGAGCACGTGGCGAAACCTCTCGAGGGCGTGTCGCGCCCCACCCATTTCCGCGGGGTGACCACGGTGGTGGCGAAATTGTTCAACATCTGCCGCCCCGACATCGCGGTCTTCGGCCAAAAAGACGCCCAGCAGGTCGCGGTGATCCAGAAGATGGTCGCCGATCTCAACTTCCCGGTGGATATCGTGGTGGGACCGACCCTGCGCGAGGCCGATGGCCTGGCCATGAGTTCACGCAACCGCTACCTCACCCCGACCCAGCGTCAGGAGGCGCTGGCGATCAGCCAGGCGCTTTTCAAGGCACGCGACATGGTCGCCGCCGGCGAGCGCCGCAAAGATCGCCTCGTCGCCGAGGCCACGCACATCCTCAGCCAGCAGCGCCGCATCCGCGTCATCTACGTCGCGCTGGTGGATCGCCGGACCATGGAGCCGGTGCGCGAGGTCGAGCCCGGTAACGCGGTGCTCGCCATCGCCGTGTGGATGGAGGAGACCCGTCTCATCGACAACATCGTCCTGTGAGCACGCCTCCTCCGCTTACCCCTGCCGCCGAGTCGCCCGCGCGGGCCTACGATGTGTTGGTTATCGGCTCCGGAATCGCGGGGCTGAGCTTTGCGCTCAAGGTGGCGCGCCAGGGACGGTCGGTGGCCATCCTGACCAAGAAAAACAAGGCCGACTCCAACACCAACTGGGCGCAGGGCGGCATCGCCGTCGTCACTGCCCAGACCGACGACTTTGCCAAACACGTCTCCGACACGCTCGTCGCCGGCGACGGCTTGTGCGACCGCAAGGTGGTAAAACAGATCGTCGCCGACGGCCCCCAGCGCGTGCAGGAACTCATCGACCTCGGGCTCAAGTTTTCCCGCGACGACGACGGCACCTACGATCTCGGGCGCGAAGGTGGCCACAGCGAACGCCGCATCCTGCACGTCAAGGACATGACCGGAAAGGCGATCGAAAACGCGCTGATCAAGGCCATCGGCCGCGAGCCCCGCGTCGCGCTTTTCGAGCACTTCTTCGCCATCGACGTCGTCACCACTGGCAAGCTCGCCAAGACCCGCGCCCGCTCGCGCGCCCACTCCGCGACGGCCGCCGCGCGCGCTGACTCGACCGATCGCGTGGCGGGCGTTTACGCGCTCGATGTGCGTGACGGCCGCGTGGTCACCTTTCACGCTCCGGTCGTCATGCTCAGCAGCGGCGGCGCCGGGCAGGTTTACCTCTACACCACCAACCCCGACATCGCCACCGGCGACGGCATCGCCATGGCCTACCGCGCCGGCGTCGAGGTGCGAAACATGGAGTTCATCCAGTTTCACCCCACCGCGCTGTATTCGCTCTCGGGCAAACGCTTCCTCATCAGCGAGGCGGTGCGCGGCGAGGGCGCCATCCTGCGCAACGTCGAGGGCGAGGCCTTCATGGCCCGCTACCACCCGCAGGCCGACCTCGCCCCGCGCGACATCGTGGCTCGCGCCATCGACGCGGAGATGAAGCGCACCGGCTCGCCCCACGTGTGGCTCGACATCACGCACCGCAACGCCGCCTTCCTGCGCTCGCGTTTCCCGCTCATCTACAAAGCCTGCGCCAGCGAGGGCATCGACATTGCGGTCGACAAGATCCCGGTCGTGCCCGCCGCCCACTACACCTGCGGCGGCGTCGCCACCACGCTCGCGGCCGAGACCACGCTGCCGGGGCTCTATGCCTGCGGCGAGGTCGCCTGCACCGGTCTGCACGGAGCTAATCGTCTCGCCTCCAACTCCCTGCTCGAGGCCGTGGTCATGGCTCACCGCGGCGCCGCCTCGGTGGACGCCTATCTGCAGCGTATCCAAAAAACGGATGCGCCCGCGCCCGTCATCCCCGAGTGGCGCGATCTGGGCGGCGGCGATCAGGACGAGCGCGTGGTCATCGCGCACAACTGGGACGAGCTGCGCCGCACCATGTGGGACTACGTGAGCATCCAGCGCACGACCAAGCGTCTCGAGCGCGCCCGCACCCGCATCGCCACGCTTTCGCGCGAGACCCAGGAGTATTATTGGAATTTCTCGGTCGATCCGCGCCTTCTCGAGCTGCGCAACCTCATCCAGGTCGCCGAGCTCATCGTGGCCTGCGCGCTCCAGCGCAAAGAGAGCCGCGGCCTGCACTCCATCGCCGAGTATCCCAAGAAACTCCGTCGTGCCGAGGATACCCGAATCCGTCGCGCCGGCTAAGCAACGGACATTGTGCCGGCTCGGCTCAGGCTGACCGGCGTGATTCTCCGTGATTGGGCGATCTGACGGTTCGCCGCGCGAATAGGTCGCGAATTCTGAATAGTTTAGCCAAGCAGGGGAAGACTGCTGCGTAGATTTTGGCATAATTTGCTCGAAATCTACCAGAATCTACCAAATTCATTCGCCACCCCACCATGGCTACTGCCTCCAAAACCCGTTCCGTCTCGTCCTCCGCCGCCTTTGCCGCCGCCTCCTCCGCCTACGCGGAACTGGGCGTCGATGTCGAAGCCGCGCTCGCCACCCTCGCCGCCACGCCCATCTCGCTGCATTGCTGGCAGGGCGACGATGTCGGCGGCTTTGAAAAAGCCGACGCCACCCTCACCGGCGGCATCCAGGCCACGGGCAACTACCCCGGCAAGGCCCGCACCCTCGATCAGCTTCGCCAGGACCTTGAGCTGGTCTATAAACTTCTCCCTGGTCGCCATCGCCTGAACCTGCACGCCATCTACGCCGACTTCGCAGGCAAGCCGGTGGATCGCGACGCCATTGAGCCCAAGCACTTCGCCTCGTGGGTGGACTGGGCGCAGTCGCTCAAGCTGCACGGTCTCGATTTCAATCCGTCCAACTTCTCCCACCCGCTCTCCGCCGAGGCCACGCTCTCGCATCCGGACAAAAAGATCCGCGAGTTCTGGATCGCCCACTGCGCCGCCTCCCGCCGCATCGGAGCGCACTTCGGCAAAAAGATGGGCACCCGCACTGTCACCAATGTGTGGATACCGGACGGCTCCAAGGACACGCCCTTCGATCGCGCCGCGCCCCGCGCCCGCCTCGCCGAGTCGCTCGAAAAAGTCTTCGCGGAAAAGCTCAACGCCAAGCACCACCTCGACGCGGTGGAGTCCAAGCTCTTCGGCATCGGCGCTGAGTCCTACACCGTGGGCTCGCACGAGTTCTACCTCGGCTACGCGCTCAAGCGCGGCGACGTCGCCTACTGCCTCGACGCCGGCCACTTCCACCCCACCGAGTCGCTCGCCGACAAGATCTCCTCCGTTCTCCAGTTCGCCCCCGCGCTGCTCCTCCACGTCTCGCGCGGCGTGCGTTGGGACAGCGATCACGTGGTGACCTGCGACGATCCCACCCGCGCGATTTTTGAGGAGCTGGTGCGCGGCGGTTTCCTGGGCCGCACCGCCATCGGCCTCGACTACTTCGACGCCTC
>JALOTV010000223.1 GCA_025457685.1 Opitutaceae bacterium | reverse complement strand
GGAACGATGAGCGCGGGCGCGGGCGAAGAAACGAGCGCGGCGCGCCCGTCAAGGGTGGCGTGGGAGGTGAAGGGCGCGGTCCACGCCCGGAAATCCACGGGCGCGGGTGCGTCGGGCGACCAACGCGCGATCAACGCGGCGTCCGGCGCGGGCGAGGGCAACGCGAGCGCGGCGTCGCGGCGGAGCTTGGCGGCGGTTAGCGGCAGGGATTGTCCATCGGGATAGGTGACGCGCAGATCGGCGGAGCTGGAACCGAGGCGCAGGGAGAACGCGTGCCAGCCGGCGCGCAGGTGAACGCGGCCGGTCGGAACCCGGCCGGCGACGCCGAGCTGGAGAACGATGCTGTCACCGATGCGCAGCTGCGCCTGGTAGGCGTGGCGGAAGGAGCCGAGATGGGTGTAGCCAGGGCGGCGGAGCGGCAGCTCAAAGGCGTAGAGCCCGTCGGCGGGGGCCTCGAACCAGCCGTCGTAGGCGACGACCTGGGCGGGGTTGTCATTGGGCTCGATGACCGAGGCGAGGTCACGGCGGCGGGGCGTGGCACCTTCGATGTCGAGGTAGTCGGGATCGTTGGCGCGGCCGGCGCGTTCATAGGCGCTGCGCAGGACGCCGGGCGCGAGCGAGGCGGGCGGCGAGCCGGGAGAGAGCGACGGCACCTCGGGCTCGGCGGGCGACGCGCCGGCGGGAAGGACGGCGGCGAGGCGGGCGGTGGGGAGCAGCGAGAACTCGGTGTCGGCGGGGCCGCGCAGGGTGACGGCGAAGGGCATGCGGCCGTGGCTGGAGAGATTCCAGAAGAGCGGATCAGTGACGATGAGCTCGATGGCGTGCCAACCGGTGCCGAGCACGACAGAGCCACGGCGGACGGCTTGGTTTTGGTGAAACACGCCGGTCTCGGCGATGGCGTCTTGACCGCCGACCGTGAGCAGGACCGGACCGCAGGAATCGACGGCGAAGTCGTGGGTGCCGGAGGCGTCGGCGCGGATCCAGCCGGTGAACCGGTAAAAGCCCTTGGCCTGCTCGGCGACGGGCGCGGCGGGCACGGCGTGAGGCAGGGCAAAACCGGTGCGCGCGTGGGCGGTGACGAGCGGCCGGGCGCGATCGAGGTCAGGGAGCATGACCTTGTCGGCGCGGAAGAAACCGCGGTCGTCCCAGAGCTTGGTGTTCAGCTCATAGACGCGGGCGAGAAGGCCGGGGGCGGATTTGGCCGGGGCCTGTTTCAGGCCGGCGACGAGCGGGCGGACCTCGAAGCGGGCGACAAGCTCGGCGCTGGTTTGATTTTGGCCCGGCCACGCGGGGTCGAACACCCGGGCGCGAAGCGTGGAGGACGCGGCGACGCGGAAGGGCGAGGCGAAGCGCGGGGAATCGACGGTGGGCTCGGAGCCGTCGAGGGTGTAGCGAATCTCGGCGGGGGCGGCGACGCGCTCGAAGGCGACGTCGGCGCCGCCATCGGGCAAGGGGTAGACGGGCGGCACGCCCTCGCGGCGGGTGGTGCGGAGCTCGTTGGCGTCGAAACGGTCGCCGCGCACGAGGAGAACGGGACGGGCGGGGGCGGCGGGATTGGCGAGCGCGGGTTTGGCGTCGCGGGTGAAGTCGAAGACGGTGCGGCCGCCGTCGGTCCGGGCGAAGCGGTAGTGGTCGCGCTGTTTGCCGAGGGTGACGCTTAGCTCGGAGCGGTCCGCATTCCACGCGGTGACGGGGAGCGGATCGCCGGAGCGGTGAGGATAGAAAAGGATGCGAAACTCGGGCGAGGTGGAGAGCGCGGGAACGACGAGGCGGGTGAAGCGATTAAACGGGCGCTCGGGGCGGCCGGGCAGGACCTGGACGGAGGGCGCGGGGAAACCGTAGTTGGAATTGCGATACAGGATGCGGACCAGGAGGAGCGGGTCGCCTTTCTTGATCGCGGGGCGGCCGGTGGCGGGATCGCGGGGCGTGCCGCCGGGGGCGATGAGGAGCTCGGATTCGCGCAAGGCGGAGGGCTCGACGTTCTGGAACTGGATCTCGGTCGTCTTGGCGTCCACCACGACGGCGTCGTCGGGCAAGTTGAAGGCGGTCTCGAACAGGCGAGGGGCGGAGCCGGCGACGCGGGCGTCGTCGAGGACGAGCACATAGGGCCGCGCGCCGCGGGCGAGATGAACGGTGCGATAGGCCTGGGCGACGTCGGGCTGGTTGTCGCCGTAGAACTCCACGAGACGGGTCTCGCCGCTCCAGGGGCCGTAGTCGGTGTGGGCGTAGCCGTCGTTGAAGGCGACTGTGCCGGGGTGGTAGGCGACCTCGAGATCGCGGGTGAGGTCGAAGTTTTTCTCGGTGAAGGGCGCGTAGTAGGGAAGTTTGCCCGAGGGGAAAGAAAGCGGGTGGACCTGCATCACCTTGTTGTGGCGATAGGCGAGGCGGGCGTCGCCGACGGCGGAGAGGCCGTGCGGGCCGTCGTTGACCCCGAGCCAAACGCCGGGAACGGGCGGCCAGGAGAGACCGCGACCGTCGATGGTGAGCATGTTTTGCAGGCCGGTGGCCTTGACCGCGAGAAGGTCCTCGTCGCGCAGCCAGTTGACGCCGTCTTTCCAGAGCACGAGCCGGTTGGCCTCGGAGCCCTCGTGGCCGCCGTAGAAGAAATCCTGCTTGTTGTGAAAACCGAGGTGAAGGTCGCCGATGCGCCAGGAGTTGCGGGCCTCGACGTAGCCACGGAGGTTGTCCCGCCAGGTGAGCGGAAGCTTGAGGGAATCGACGGCGGACTGGGTCTCCCAGTCGGCGAGTTTGCCGGCGCGGTCATCGTCCGGGCCGCCGCCAGCGAAGAGGAGGAGCAGCTCGGGGGCGATGCCGACCGGATCGGGCCAGCGGGCCTCGGGATCGGTGAGGAAATCGTGGGTGGAGAGCGTGGCGTGATAGAGGAAATCGAAGGAGCGATCCTCGGGATAGAGGAAGCGCATCAGCCAGATGACGTGGAAGGCGGAGGCGCGCATCTCCTCGCGGATGACCCAGCGGTCGCCTTCGCGGCGCAGGGTGGACTGGAAGAAACGCAACTTGGCGATGAGGTGATCGTGGCGGAGGAATTGCGGATCGCGGCGGCCGACGGCGACGAAGGCGGAGGTGTTTAGCCAGCCCTTGATCGACTCGAAACACATGCCGTCGGGGCTGAGGAACCAGTCGAGCATGGCGCGGGCTTTGCGGGCGGAGCGCGCGAAGGTTTTTTCGGGGAAACCGGGGCGACCCTCGACGAGCAGCATGAGGCGGATGAACTCCATGCCGAAGCCCTTGTGGTTGTTGATCTGGAAGTGGGCGGGCTCCGCGAGGAAGTTGGTGAAGCGGTCGGCGACGAGACGGGTGATAACACGCTCGGCGTGCTCGCGCTCGGCGGGCGTCAGCCAGCCATGGACGTAATCGTAGTCGAGCAGCGTCCAGATCTCGGAAGGCGTGTCGGGATCCTGGGAGGCGACGAGCGAGCGCTCGGCGGACCAGAGGTTCTGGCGATCGGGCTGGGCATCAAGGCGATCGAGCTTGGGCTCGAGCGAGCGCACGCGGTCCATGAACTGGGCGGCGAGGGTGCGGCCGAGGGCGTCGTCACGGGCGATGAGGGCCGACAACGCGGAGCGCGATTCGCGAATGCGTTGCCAGAGGGCGCGGAACTCGGGCGGCGCGGCCTCGCCCTGCGCCACGCGGGTGCGGATCGCATCGAGATCGGCAGGCGTGATCAGGACGCGCGGATGGACGCCGGGGGCGGGCGCGGAGTGGATGCGGTCGGCGGCGAAACCGGGGGTCGAGTAAGTGACGGGCGAGACGACGGGCGGCGACGCGGGGTGGAAGGTGTCGGAGAGCACGTCCTCGAGCGTCGGGTGGGCGCGGGGTTGCCAGACGGGCTCGCGGTAAAACTCGCGGGCGGCGGGCTCGGTCGAGGCGGTCGCGGCGGGCAGCGAAAGGGCGAACGCGATCGAGGAGAGAAGAAAAGAAGGGAAACGGGGCATGGGAAAAAAGAAGCAGCGGGGAAACACCTGGCTAGAGGGAGACGGGGATCGACCAAGGGGAGACGGGAAGGTCTTCGTCGGTGAAGAGTGTCAGGGGGCAGAAGTTTCGCCAAGCATAGCGAACGGCCTTCGGCGCGGAGGCCTCGGCGGCGGGCGTGACGAGCAGCGCTTGGCCATCGGCGGAGAGAGTTACCAGGGAAGGACGACGCCAGACGCCGGCGGCGTCGGCGAGTTCGAGGGTCGGAAGCGAGGGATCACGCAGCACCAGGCGGCCGGGCAACTCGGCGAAACGGATCTCGACGCGGCCATCGGCGACGCGGGCGGCGGAGACGGCGGCCGGGCTCTGGGCGGCGAAACCGGCGAGGCCGTAGGCGCGAGCGAGGGCGAGGCGGGCGAAGCGTTCGCCAACGGGCTGTTTTTGTTTCGGGTGAACGTTGCCGCGCTCGCCATGATCGAGGGTGACGACGAGGCCCGAGCGCGCGTCGTCGGCGGCGACGGCGCGCTGGGCTTCGCGGATGATGGCGTATCCGTCTTGGTCGTCGGGCCAGTTTGCGGTGGGCGAGGAAAGCTGCCCGATAAAGACCGGCCAGTCGGGGCGGCCGCGGTCGGCGCGGAGCTCGGCGAGCAGACCGGCGAGCAGGCGGCGATAATCGCCGGGGCGGCCGGCGTTGTTCTCGCCCTGATACCAGAGCGCGCCTCGCGCGGCGTAAGGCGTGACCAAGGCGAGCATCGATTCGCGAAGGCCGGCGGGGCGGCCCTTGCTGCGGTGGCCGTAGGGCTCGACGGGGGCGGCACCGAGGGCGGGATCGGCGGGATTGGCTTTTTTGCGCGCTTCGTAGGCCTTGCGCGCGGCGTCGTAGTCGCGCCATGCCTTATCGTAGACGGCGAAGTCGGACCAGGCGGCCATCTTGCGGTCGTGCTCCGCGAGGAGCGCGGACGAACCAGCGGCGGCGATGGCCTCGCGGCTCATCCACGCCTCGATGGGCGTGCCGCCGTAGGCGCAGTTCACGATGCCGACCACGACGCCGAGACGACGGTGAAGCTCGGCCGCGAAGTAGTAGCCCACGGCGGAGAACTGTCCTGCGGAGGCGCGGTCGAATTTCTTCCACGCGAAGGGCGATAGCGGATCGCCGGCGTAGGGGCGGAGCGGGATCTTGAGTTGGCGGATGGCGGGGTTGTCGGCCGAGGCGAGAAGCGCGTCGGTGAAGGGGGCGCATTGGTTGAGGCGCCACTCCATGTTGGACTGGCCGAGGCCGAACCAGACTTCGCCGATGGCGATGTCGGCGAGCTCGCGAGTAGTATCGCCGCGCAGGCGCAGCGTGGTCGAGGCGGTGGCGGGCAGGGCGGGTAGCGTGACGGACCAGCGGCCAGAGGAGACGGTGGTGGTGGCGGACTTATCGAGAAGCTCGACGGTGATGGTTTCACCGTCGCGTCCGGTGCCCCAGATCGGGATGGGTTGCTCGCGTTGGAGAACGGCGCCGGCAGTGAAGACGGGGGCGAACTCGGCGGCGGGGAGCGGAAGCTGAACCGTCAAGGACGCGAAGAA
>JALOTV010000023.1 GCA_025457685.1 Opitutaceae bacterium | reverse complement strand
AGCTGGCTGGCGGTGCAGGGCGGCTGACAATCGCGGAAGCGGCGCCCGACGCGCAGGAGGACGCTGAGCGAGAGTCGCTCGCGCATGGACTCGGCCAAGGTGTTCCACGCCGCCTGGCTGTTGCGGAAGTGGACGTTTTGGATGGCGTAGCTGACCTGGCCTCCGAGCAGGAGAAAAAACCAGAAGATGTAGAGGCCGAACATCAGGATGGGCAGAATTCCTAGGGAGCCGAAGAGGCTGCGCTGCTGAACGACCTTGGAGAGGTAGAGGAAGGCGAGGTAGTTGTTCGCCACGACCAAGATGCCCACAAGGACGGCGCCGGCGATGGCGCTGGACCAGAGCACGTGGGTGTTGGGGATGAATTTGTAGAAGCCGGCGAGCACGAGCATGAGCAGCACGCCAGAGAGGGAGGGGAGCAGCCAGCGAAGGAAGTCCACCACCGCGCCACCCATGCCGAAGGGGAGACTGCGCTCGACCACATTCAGGTAAGCGCCTGCGGAAAGACTGGTGACGATGGCAAAGAAAAGCACCGCGCCGAGGGTGAGCACCGTCCAGTAATAAACCACGCGCATGAGCCAGCTGCGGCCCTGACGCACGCCCCAGATCTCGTTAAAGGCATTTTCCACCGAAGTGAAAAGCTGAAGGACGATAAGGATGAGCGTCACCACGCCCACGATGCCGGCGGTGGACGAGCGGGAGCCGTCGATAAAGCCGTCGATGAGCTCGACCAGTTCGGGGTTGAGATTTTCCGCTGGGACGGCCGCGCCCTCGGCCGGCTCGCTATCGCCAATGGCGGGCGGAGTAGCAGGCTGAGTAACAGGCGGGTTGGCGGGCAAATTCAGCTTGGCGGCGGTGACGACGTCGGTGCGTGGGGCGGAGGCTGCTTGTTTGGCCTCGAGTTGCTCGTATTGGGTGACTTGGGGAGCGACGAACTTGATGACCTGGTTGAGCGAGTGAACGGCCAGGTTGGGGTCCTCCCGGTCGAGGACGAAGCCGGCGACCAGCACGGCGATCGCCATCAGGGGGCCGAGGCCCAGGAGGGTGGAAAAGCTTAGCGAGGCGGCGCGACTGGCGGACTTGGTCTCGATCAAGCCGGTGATCGTGATCGAGACGATACGCAGCAGGGCGTAGAAACGTGCGCGAGGCCCGCGACCGGTGAGGTATTCATGGCGCCAAATGTCCTGATTGTAGAGGCGCGAGGCGCGTTGCCAGAGAAGGAGACCGGGGATGGGCATACGCGGGGAGGCGGTGAGCCAGACGGGAGATCAGTGCGTGAAGAGGTGTTGGGCGAGGCCAAGGGCGCCGCCGAGGCCGACGAAACCAAACAGGAGCACGGTGGGCAGCGTCAGGCAGATGGTGCTGAAATACAGGCCGACGGAAGCGGCGGCGGAGAAAATCAGCGGGAGCGGTTGCCCCTGAAAAAAGAAGAGCGTGGCGGTGAAGCCGAAGCTGAGCATGGCGGCGAATCGCACGGTGGGATAGGCGCCCACCGCCCCGAGGCCAAGGCAGACGCCGAGCACGAGGTGAAGCGCACCCAGAATGGGAAGCCCCGCCTGGAACATGCCAGGAAAGTTTCCGGCCACGATCAAATCAATCGAGGGAAGGATGAAAGCGGCGGTGAGCACCACGAGCGTGGATAGGGCGGCGTAGAGACCGATGTTGGCGGCGCGGGCCTGGGCCTCGGCGGGATCGGCCTTGTCCTTGGTGTCTTCGGTGCGGCCCTCGGCGGCGAGGAGCATGTCATTGACCGTGATGGCCCGGTCATCGGCCTTGGCGGTGTTCAAGGTGGCGACCTGGGAGGCGGCCTTGGGCTTTACCTTCAGGATTTTCTTGGCCGGAAAAAGTGTCTCGGTGAGCTCGGCGTTCGAGGTGATGAGCACCCACGCTTCGGCGGCGGCGTCGTAGAAATAAGTCTCGGCGTCCACCTGGCCGTTCTCGGCCAGCGAGGCGAGCTGTTCGAGGGTGAAGGGGCCGCGTGCGTCGGCCTCGTGGGCTTTGCGAATATAAAATTCCTGCGTGGTGGAGGACATCGGGGAAAAGGGTAGTCAGGGGCGGCGTAAAAAGTCCAACGACGAATCGGCCGGCGGATACCGCCGGCCGTGCGTGACGATCACATGCGATTCAAGGTGCGCAGGCCGAGCAACTGTAGTCCCGTTTCCAATACGAGCAGGGTGCGGGCGCAGAGGCGCAGGCGGCGGGCGCGCACGCCGGCATCGTCCACTCCTACCTTATCGGCGCCGTAGAAGGCGCTGAAGACACCGGCGAGTTCGTAGAGGTAGAGGCAGAGCACGTGCGGGCGCAGGGTGGCTACGGCCTGGGACTGGGCGTCGGCGAACTGCACCAGCTTGCGTGCGAGGGCTAGCTCCGTGGCGGTTTCGAGCGCGGTGGCGGCGGCCTCTGTGTTCGCGTCGCCCGGACGTGCCTCCAGCTTACGGAAAATGGAGTGCAGACGCGCTACGGCATAGAGCAGATAGGCGGCGGTGTTGCCCTCGAGGGAGATCATCTTGTCCCAGGAGAACGTGTAGTCGCTCGAGCGGTTTTGCGCGAGGTCGGCATATTGCACGGAGCCGATGCCGACGATCTCGGCGATGGCGGCGCGTTCGGCCTCGGGGAGTTCGCCGGACTTTTCATCCACCAGGCGGCGGGCGCGGTCGGTGGCTTCCTGGAGGAGGTCCTTCAGCTTGATGTTTTCGCCGCTGCGGGTCTTGAGCGGGCGACCATCCTCGCCCAGCACGGTGCCGAAGCCCAGGTGCTCGAGGCGGATGAGCTTGCGGCCGGTTTTTTCGAACCACTTTTGCGCGGTGAGGAAGAGCTGCTCGAAGTGGTCGCCCTGGCGTTTATCCACCACGTAGAGGGAGGCGTCGGCGGCGAAGTGCTCGGCGCGGTAGAGGATGGTGGCGAGGTCGGTGGAGGCGTAGTTGGCGGCGCCGTCGGCCTTGCGGACGATGAAGGGATTGGGCCGTTCGGCGTGGCGCGAGAAACGTGGGTGCTCGTCGTGGAAAACCACCAGCGCGCCCTGGCTCTCCTCGGCGACGCCGCAGGCCTGGATTTCGTCGTAAACGCGGCCCACCTTATCGTTGTAAAAACTTTCGCCCAAGGTGTGGTCGAAACGGATGCCGAAGAGGTCGTAGATCTTTTGGAAGGCGGAGACGGAGACTTCGCCGATGCGGCGCCAGATGGCGGTGTTTTCCGCGTCGCCGGACTGGAGTTTCACCAGCTCGGCGCGGGAGGCCTCGAGCACGGCGGGGTCGGCGTCGGCGGCGGTGTTGCCCACTTTATAAAGACGCTCGAACTCTTCCAACGGGGTGGCGTCGAGGGCGGCCTCAAGGGCGGCGCGGTCGGTGGCGAGCGCCTGCTTGTAGGCCCAGATGATCTTGCCGAAAGATGTGCCCCAATCGCCGATGTGGTTGTCGCGAATGACGCGCGCGCCGGCGAAGGCGGCGATGCGGGCCACGGCCTCGCCGATCACGGCGGAGCGCAGGTGACCGACGTGCATCTGTTTGGCGGTGTTGGGCGAGGAGTAGTCGACCACCCAGGTCTGGCCTGCGATGGGGCTGGCGGATGCCGCGGCGGCCGCAAGGGCGCTTGGCGTGGCGTAGGCGGCGAGCCAGGCCTCGAGCGCGGCGGGCTTGAGGGTGAAATTCAGAAACCCCGGGCCTGCGATGGCGACGTCGGCTAGGGCGGTGAGCTCAGCGGGCAGGGCGGCGACGAGGGTCTGGGCGGCGGCACGGGGGTTTTGTTTGGTCTGCTTGGCGTAGGCGAGGACGCCGTTCGCCTGAAAGTCACCGTGTTGGGCGGCGGCGACACGCACTTCGGGCGCGAAAAGCGCGAGGTCGAAGCCTGCGGTGGCAGCAGCGGTCTTGAGACTGGAGTCGAGCGCGGTGGCGTAATGAAACGGAGCGGACATTCGGGCAATCAACCGTGCGGGCGGCCCGCCGCGCAAGCCCCGTTATAGGCTCGACTTTTGCATGGTTTATGCTCCGATGGACGGTTCCCGGCCTAACGGCCCCTCCCAGCACTTTCCAACCACACATGTCGAAACGAAACATCCCTCAACGCCGATTCATCAAGCCCTCGTTCACTTCGCTGATCGAGAAAAAGCGTGACGGTCAGGAGTTTACGCAAGAAGAAATTCGCTTCATCATCGATAGCACCCTCGATGGCGAAATGCCCCAGCCCCAGCTGGCCGCGCTTCTGATGGCGATCTACTTCCAGCAGATGTCGGCCCAAGAGACCGCCATCCTGACCGAGGAGATGATGCTTTCGGGCGAGGTGATCGACCTCTCCCACATCGCCAAGCCCAAGATCGACAAATACTCCACTGGCGGCGTGGGCGACAAAACCGCCCTCGTGCTTGTCCCTCTTGCCATGGCCAGCGGCGTGGTGGTGCCCATGATGTGCGGTCCCGAGCACGACTACGTGATCGGCACCCTAGAGAAACTCGCCGCCGTCCCCGGCCTCAAGACCCACCTTAGCGTCGAGCAGTTCTCCAACCAGCTCGCCAAAATCAACGGTTCCATCTGCGCCCAGACCGAGGATCTCGCTCCGGCTGATGCCCGTTTCCTGGAGCTCCGCAAGGAGACCGGCACCATCCCCAGCCTGCCGCTCATCACCGGCAGCGTGTTGTCCAAGAAGCTCGCCGAGGGTGCCGAAGGCCTCGTGATCGACGTGAAGTGGGGCAACGGCTCCTTCATCAAGGACCTCGAGCAGGCCAAGCAGCTCGCCCGCGCCATGACCCGCGTCGGCCGCTCGCTCAAGCGCCGCTGTGTCGCGCTTGTGACCGACATGAACCAGCCGCTCGGCGACACCGTCGGCACCGGCCTCGAACTCAAGGAGGCCATCCAGCTCCTCAAGGGTGAAGGCCCCGAGGACATGAAGGAGCTCGTGCTCAAGCTCGGCATGGAGATCGTGCGTCTCGCCGGCGTGGCTGGCTCCACCCTTTCGGCCAAGCAGACGGTCGAGCGTCACCTCACCGACGGCACCGCCCTCGAAAAACTCAAGGAGTTGGTCAAAGCCCAGGGCGGCGACCCCTCCTACATCGACGATCCGGAAAAATTCCCGAAGGCGAAATACATCCGCAAGCTGCCCGCCCCCAAGCGCGGCTACGTGCACACCATCAACGCGGCGATGATCGCCCGCGGCGTGCACCTGCTCGGCGCCGGCAAGGAAAAGTCCTCCGACAAGATCGATTACGCGGTCGGCGTGTCCGAGATCAAGAAGGTCGGCACCCAGGTGAAACAGGGAGAGCCGCTGATGATGATCCACTACAACGACGAGGCGAAGCTCGAGCAGGCGCTCAACTACTTCAAGGACGCCTACCGCCTCGCGCCCAAGCGCCCCACGCCTCCGCCCCTCGTGGTCGAGCGCGTTGCCTAAGCTTACGCGAGAGTTACCCGCAGACACCTAACCCCGGTCTTCCAAGGCCGGGGTTTTTTCGTGTGCGCATAGGTGGCTGCGCCGTCTGGTCAGACGAAGCCTGATCGGCCGACCACGGCACGATATCAGGGGGACGGCGCGGGCGGTTTGGGTTTACGCGACAGCCTTAGACTCGGGCTCACGCCGGTATTGTCGTCAGTTGGAAACGGAGCGGTGGTGGCGGTGGAGTAGGGGCGGGATGGCGGCGGGGCCAGCGGGTCTCGTGCGCCAGGCGGGAGTGCGATTGACTTGGTCGCTCCGTCGGGAGCTTGGGCCGCGGTCGTCTCCAGCGGTGCAGTGGGTGAGGGCTTCCCTACCTGAATGTAATCGTGATCAGCCGGTTTGGGCACGTAGCTGAGCTTGGTCGATGCGGCGGGTGTCGCGTCGGGTTCGATCTTTTTTAGCGAAGGGTGCACGAAATCTTTGCGCTCCGCCCCGACTGGCCGATTGGGGTCGAAGGGGATGGCCCAGGCGTGCAGAAGCACCACTTTGATCGCCAACAACCAAAAGGCCGCGAGCAGGCACTCGCCGAAACCCAGGTTGTTCCAGACCAATTCCCAAGTGTCGTCTTTGGCACCAGCGAACACGAACGGCACGCTGGGCGCGGTGCGTGTCGGCGCGGCCTCGGCCGTCTCGCGCGGGCGAACATAGACCCCCGCCGCAGGCGGCCCCATGGCCTTGTCGACGATGCGATCGAAAAGATTGGTGTCGGCCAAGCGCACGGGTGTGCCGTCGGCGGCTGATTTGAGACGCAGGGTGTTGACCAGCGGACGCACGGAGTAGTCGCGCGCGGTCACGGCGGTGTCGCGTAGCAGAAACTTGACGAAATGTTCTCCGTTTTGGGGCAGGTCGCGATCGGTTTCGAGGATCAGTTCGTGGTCGGGCGCGAGCACGGCGACGTAGCTGTGAATCTTGCCCAGCGGCAGCGGTTTGCTCCAAAGCGAGGTGTTGTATTTGGCGCCGATCACGACCACGCCATCCCGTCCGTGGGCTTGGAAATAGGCGGCGGTGTGCCACGTATTGCTCGCGATCGCGATAAACGCGGCGAGCAGGCCGAGACCGAGAGCGAACCACAGGATTTTTTTCATACTCGGGGTGGGGCGGGTTGCGGCTGTTTAAGCCCCGCGTGATCGCCGGCGTCAACCGGTGGCTAACGTAGCCTGGAGGACGCGCTCGGGAAAAAAACGTCGCCGCGACCGGACCTTTGGGGCTTCACCTCGACATCCGTCCCACATGAAACGCGTTTCGTCCGCCTCCGTTCCCTTCGCTTCGTCCGCGCCCGCGCCAGCCTCCGAGGCGGGAGCCGCACCCCATGCCGACGACGAGGCTGATTTCGCCCCTGCCCCCGCGCCGGGCGGAGGCCGCCAGTTACCGCCTCCCGTGCCGCCTGCCGAGAGGACGCGTCCTTGGGTGCAGCTTAAATACTTCACCTTTCAGCCCGCGATTTTTCCCCGCTTGATGGGCGAGGCCTCTTCCGACGCGCGTCCCGGCGATCTGGTCAACGTATACGACAAGGGCGGCCAACCTCTTGGCATCGGCCTCTACAACCCACGCGCCAAGATGGTTCTGCGTGTGGTGGCGCACGGGGCTGACGCCCAGCTAGGCGAAGCCTATTTCGAGACCGCGATCCGTCGCGCCGTGGCGCTGCGCCGCGAACTCTTCCGGCTCGACGAGACCACCGATGCCTACCGCGTGATCAATTCAGACGGTGACGGGCTCTCGGGCCTGATCGTTGATCGCTACGCCGACACACTGCTGTGCGAGGTCACCAGCTTCGGCATGGCGCGCCGCCTGCCGGCCTGGCTGCCCTTGTTGCACGAACTCCTAGGGACCAAGTTCGCCCGCGTGCATGTGGACCACGATCTCGGCTCACTCGAAGGCATAAAGCCGAGCTGGTTCAACGAGACCAACGCCGCCGCGCCCGAGCGGGTGAAGATCCGCGAGCACGGCATCCGCTACGAGGTGGATTTCGGCGAGGGCCACAAGACGGGCTTTTTCTGTGACCAGCGCGAAAACCGCCGCCTTCTGGCGAAGTTCACCAAGGGCGCGCGCGTGCTCGACCTGTGCTGCTACAGCGCGGGGTTTTCCCTCAACGCGAAGGTCAGCGGCGGGGCCGAGGATGTCACCGCGGTGGATCTCGACGAGGCCGCCGTGGCCATGGCCAAGCGCAACGCCAACCTCAACCAAGCGCGTATCAAGTTTGTCCATACGGACGCCTTTGCCTACGCCCGCCAGATGGCGCAGAACGGCGAGCAGTGGGATGTCGTGGTGCTGGATCCGCCCAAGCTCATCTTCACCCGCGAGGCGGCGGGCAACGCCGAGGGCCGGCGCAAATACGAGGACCTTAACCAGCTAGCGCTTTCGCTGGTCAAGCTGGGCGGCATTTTCGTCACCTGCTCATGCTCCGGCCTGCTCAGTCTGGAGGACTTTGAGCAACATGTGATCAAGGGGGCACATCGCCTGAACCGACGCCTGCAGTTTTTTGAGCGCAGTGGCCCCGGTCCCGACCATCCTGTCTATTCGAACTGTCTGGAAAGCCGCTACCTCAAGCTGCTCTGGGCGCGCGTCTGGTAAGACATAGTGCCGCGTGCGCGCCATGACGAATAACAAAGCATCCGCCACCTCGATCTGGCTCGCGCCGCTGCGCCCGCTCGGGCGGATGGGCGAGAGCCTGCTCGACCGCGTGTTGTGCGTGCTCGGGGCGGTCGGGCTGTCGCAGGCGCCGGAGTTTTATCAACAATACCTCCAGCGTCTCGGCGGCCATCTGGACGAGGCTCGCGCCGCGCTGGCCCGCTACGAGGCGGTGGCGCGTGAGAGCGGCATCACCCTGGGGCAGCTGATCGAGACCACCCGCGCCCAGGCGGCCGAGCCGGTGGCCAAGCTTGGCGATGTGATCGCCGCCGCGCAGGAACGCGCGGAGTCCTTGGCCACTGCGGAGGCGGCGCTGCGCACGGCGGGTTTGTGGGAGCGTCCGCTGGTGTTTTTGCGCCATGTGGACACGGAAATCGCCGCGCGCACGTGGGAGGTTTTCAAGCCCGCCGTGCCGGTCACGGTCGAGGGTGCCGTTTACGCCGGCGCGGGCATGCTGCTCGCGTTGCTGGCTTACCAAGTCGCGCTAGTTTTGCCCGGACGCATGCTTGCGCGGCGTTGGCGCGGGTCCAAGTCGGGTGATGCGCGGGTCGCCGAAGTGCGCTCGACCAAACAGGGGAGGGATCGGTGAAGACGATTGCCATCGTTGGTTCCGGCGCGCTCGGGCTCTACTACGGAGGGCGGCTGGCGCGCGCGGGCTTCGAGGTGGCTTTTCTGGCGCGCACGGAGCTGGCCGATTTGCGCGCGAACGGGGTCACCGTGGTGTATCCGGAGGATCGATACACCCTCAAGCCCGTGCGGGCCTTCGCCGATCCGCGTGGAATCGGTCCGGTGGACTTGGTCGTCATCGGCCTGAAGGCCACCGCCAACCATGCGCTGTCTACGCTGTTGCCGCCTCTGCTCGGCCCCGAAACGGCCGTGCTCAATCTGCAAAATGGTCTCGGCGTCGACGAGCAGGTGGCGCCCGTGGCGGGCGCGGGCCGCACGCTCGGCGGTCTGTGTTTCGTGTGCGTCAATCGCACTGCTCCCGGCACGGCGGAGTGCACGCTGCCCGGCTATGTGGTGATCGGCGAATTCGCCGGCGAGGCGACGGGCCGCACCCACGCGGTGCAGGACGTGTTTGCACGGGCCGGTATCAAGGTGCGCATCGCGTCCAGTCTGCTCGGAGCGCGTTGGCACAAGCTGGTCTGGAACGTGCCGTTCAACGGCCTTTCGGTGGCGGAGGGAGGCATGACCACGGACATCATTCTCGCGGACCCGCAGCGCGAAGCGCGGGTGTGGGCCCTGATGCGCGAGGTCCAGGCCATCGCGGCGGCGGAAGGCGTGGCGATCGACGACGGATTTTTGGTCGATCAGGTCGAGAAGACGCGCCCCATGGGGCCTTACAAGCCATCGACCATGGTGGATTACCTCGCCGGACGTCCGCTCGAGCTGGAGCCCATCTGGGGCGAACCGTTGCGCAGGGCGCGTCTTTTGGGGGTGCAAACGCCCGAGCTTACGCGCCTGCATGGCGAACTACTGATGCGCGATTCTGCGCGCGGATAGGATTGCGGAGAAAGGGCCTACGCCCTTTCATCACGCGTATATTGTCCGCTAACGTCATGACTGCACCCTCCGAATCCGCCCAACGCAGCCGCGAGTTTGTCGATAAGCTCAAACGCAGTCAGATCTACCGAGATTACGAGCAGGCCTTTCGCGATACGACCGGGTTGCCGATCAACTTGCGTTCGCTGGAGGCTTTTGACCTGCCCCACCACCACGATCCGAACGAGAACCCGTTCTGTTCGTTGATGGCCAAGTCGAACAAGAGCTGCGCCGCCTGTCTGCAGCTCCAGCGCAGGGTCGAGGAGGAGGCTGGGCTGAAGCCCACCACACTCAAGTGCTTCGCGGGCCTGTGCGATTCGTCCGTGCCGGTGCGGGTGGGCGACAACTTGGTCGCTTTCTTGCAGACTGGTCAGGTCTTCCTCGAAAAGCCGGACTCCAAACTCTTCGCCAAGACCGCCAAGCAGATCATCTCTTTTGGCACCGAGGTGGACATGAAACGCGTGGAGGAGGCGTGGTTTCAGAGCCGCGTGCTCGACCGCCGCCAATACGACTCGATCCTGCGTCTTTTGTCTATTTTTGCCCAGCACCTCTCTGCTTTGGGCCAGGAACTCGCGATTCAGGCCGAGCACGGAGAGGCACCGCCCATCGCCCGCGCCCGCGCCCTCATCGCGTCGCGCCACGGGGAAGACATCGGCCTGGAGGAAGTCGCCAAGGCGGTGAACATGAGCTCGTTCTACTTCTGCAAGAGCTTCAAGAAAGCCACCGGCATGACCTTCACCAACTACCTTGCCCGGGTGCGGGTGGAGAAGGTGAAGAGCCTGCTGATCAACCCTCACAAACGCGTGAGCGAGGCGGCCTTCGAGGCCGGTTTCCAGTCGCTATCCCAGTTCAATCGCGTGTTCCGGCGCATCGCCGGTCAGTCGCCTAAGATTTACTGCGAGCAACTGCGCAAGCGACTGGCTCCGGTGCGTTAGCGACCAGCGCCTTGGCTTCCTGCGCCGTGTAACCGGCGGTTTGCAGGGCGTGCGAGGCGTCGTGTTTGTCCGCAGCCTCCATGTCGGCACCGCGTTTGCAGAGACTGCAGAACAGGCTCACCTCCGCGGTGGCCACTCGGCGCCAGGCGCTGCGCAGCCTGCGGCATAAATCCTCGCGCATGGCGGGGGCCAACGGCGCGAGCGCGTCGGGTTGCTCCCACATCACGTCGATCGTGGCGCATTCGCCGGTGAGATAAAACGTGATCAACGGATTCAGTCCGCAGCGGCATGGATCGGGTTCGGGGCTGAGGAGGTGGTTGTCCTCGCGCGCGGCCTCTTGTCTGACCTTGGCGAGGGCGGGCGCCATCAGCGGCGCGAGCAACTCGGGTGCGGCGAGCGCGCTGGACGGTGGCAGGGCGCGCAGGTGGTCGCGCCAACGGGCAAGAATGCGTGAGGCGTGACGGTCGAAGAGGGGGCGCGGATCTCCGGGATGCATCGCAGCACAGTAGCGTTTCCCCGCGCGTTTAGCGCCGCCTTGCTTGGCCGAGGCTGCGCATGGTTTGGCCCGCGTTTTTTGACCTTGGCAAAAAACGCGGGATCGCCGCCAAGCCTCGCGCAGCATCGCGGACGAAGGATGGCTAGGATGCGTGCTTAACCCACCCCACGCATGGACATCATTCCGCTCACCCTCGCGCTCAGCCTTCTTTTGTCGCTCACCTTCATCGTGCTTTTCGTGCGCGAATTCAGCCGCCCGCGTCGCGCTGGAGCGGAGCACGATTCCCTGCTGCCTCTCGCCGTGGAGCAATCCGTGGCCGCCACCGGAGTGCGCCGCGAACAGCACGGCCGCGAGCACGTCGCGGGTCATGACCATGCGCACCACCATGGCGACGTCTGCGCGAGCAAACGCGCGGACGGCAAATGCTGCGCCTCGTGCCAACGCCGCAAGGACCGCGCGGAGGCCCGCCGGGAAGCGGAGGCGGCCCAAGCCTGAGTTCTTCCCCCGGCCTCGCTTCCCAACCTGCCGGCCGGCTTCGCCTCTCGTCGCTCATCAAAGATTTACCGTCCATGTCCGCACGCAACGTCACCATCCACTACAACGACAAGGTCGTCCGCCAATTCCTGCTAGCTACCATCATCTGGGGCGTCGTGGGCATGCTGGTGGGCGTGCTTATCGCCTCCCAACTCAATTTCTGGCGCGCCAATTTCGATCTGCCTTGGCTCACCTTTGGCCGCCTGAGGCCGCTGCATACCAACGCGGTCATCTTCGCCTTCGTCGGCAACATGATGTTCGCCGGCGTCTACTACTCGACGCAGCGTCTGGTGAAGGCGCGCCTCGCCAGCGATTTTCTCTCCTCGCTCCACTTCTGGGGCTGGCAGGCCATCATCGTTTCCGCCGCGATCACGCTCCCGCTGGGCTTCTCGCGCGGCAAGGAATACGCCGAGCTGATCTGGCCGATCAACATCGCGGTCGCCGGCATCTGGGTGGTGTTCGCGGTCAACTTTTTCTGGACCCTCGCGCGGCGCCAGGAGCGCAATCTCTACGTCGCGATCTGGTTCTACATCGGCACGATCATCACCGTGGCGATGCTCTACATCGTCAATCACCTCAGCCTGCCGACCTCGCTCACGCACTCCTATCCGATCTTCGGCGGCGTGCAGGACGCGTTGGTGCAGTGGTGGTATGGCCACAACGCCGTGGCCTTCTTCCTGACCACGCCGATTCTGGGCATCATGTATTATTTTCTGCCGAAGGCGGCGGAGCGGCCGGTGTATAGCTACCGACTGTCGGTCATCCATTTCTGGTCCCTGGTCTTCGTCTACATCTGGGCCGGTCCCCACCATTTGCTTAACACCGCGCTGCCCGACTGGCTGCAGACGCTTGGCATGACATTCTCTCTCATGCTCTGGGCTCCGTCATGGGGCGGCATGCTCAACGGTCTGCTCACCCTGCGCGGCGCGTGGGACAAACTCCGCACCGAGCCGGTGCTCAAGTTCTTCGCCGCCGCCGTCACCTTCTACGGCATGGCGACCTTCGAGGGGCCGCTGCTCTCCATCAAGTCGGTCAACGCCCTCGGCCACTACACCGACTGGATCATCGGTCACGTCCACGCCGGCGCGCTGGGTTGGAACGGCTTCATGGCCGCCGGCATGATCTACTGGCTCGTCCCGCGCCTCTGGAATAAACCCCTCTACTCCACCGCGCTGGCCAACATCCACTTCTGGCTCGGGATCGTGGGCATCCTGCTCTACGTCGCGGCGATGTGGGTCTCGGGTATCACCCAGGGCCTAATGCTCAACGCCACCGCCGAGGGCGGCACGGTCCTCGCGTATCCAAATTTCTTGGACACGCTCAACTCCATCCGCGTGCTCATGGGCCTGCGCATCGTGGGCGGCGGCCTCTACCTGGTCGGTTTCCTTCTTCTCGGTTACAACGTGCTGCGCAGCATCCGCGGCGCCCGCGCGGTGGACGGCGTGGCCGAGGTCTTCGTGGACGACACGCCTTCGCCGCGCGTCGGCGTGGCCGGCACGATCTTCAACCCGCCGGTCATTTTCTCCGCCCTCGGCACGCTCTTTGCCTGCGTGTGGATGTTTGGCGGCGACTTCCTCCAGTTGGTCGGTTTGTTCGGCACCGCTCTCTGCGTGATTCTTGCCTGGTTGCATTTCGAGTCCCGCAGCCGGGGCTGGGCCGACTGGTATGAGCGCCTGCTCGTCAACGCCGCGCCTTTCACCGTGTTGACCTTCCTGGCGGTGGCCGCCGGTGGACTCATCCAGATCATCCCCACCGTGGTGGTGAACCGCGCCCAAAACGTGGAGGATCGTATCCAGGTTCCCTATACGCCGCTCGAACTCGCCGGTCGCGATATCTATGTCAGCGAGGGCTGCTACAACTGCCACTCGCAGATGATCCGCACCCTCGTGCCGGATGTCATGCGCTACGGCGACTACTCCCGCCTCGGCGAATCGATCTACGACCATCCCTACCAATGGGGCAGCCGGCGCATCGGTCCGGACCTCGCCCGCGTGGGCGGCAAGTATCCCGACTCGTGGCACTACCACCACATGCTCAATCCGCGCGCCATCTCGCCCGGCTCCAACATGCCCAACTATCCTTGGCTGTTCGAACGAGACACCGACGTGGCCGCCCTTCCCTCCAAACTCGCGGTCCAGCGCACCCTCGGTGTGCCCTACCCGGATTGGTCGGAGGCCGAGCTTAAGGCCCAGGTGGACGAGCAGGCCGCCGGCATTGCCGCCCGCTTGCGCGCCGCCGATATCCTTGTCGAGCCCAGCCGCGAGATCGTGGCGCTCATCGCCTATCTCCAGAAGCTTGGCAAATCCGAGCCCGTGACCCCGCAGGTCGCCTCCGCGAAACCCTAACCCCGCCCGCGCATCCCTGCCATGTTTCGCCGTCTGATCCTCGAACACTGGATGAGCCTCTTCACGCTCGTCGCCTTCAGCACCGCGTTGTCGATCTACCTGACCTGCGCCTGGCGCGCGCTGCGCATGCCGCGCGAGCAGCGCGAGCGCTTCGCCCGCCTGCCGCTGGCCGATGACGAAACCACCCAACGCAAATCCTAATCCCCTTCCTCCATGTCCGCACACGCTCCCCAGCCTCCCCAAAAACCCGGCGAAGATCCCATCCGTCCGCACGTTTTCGACGGCATCGCCGAGTATGACAAACGTCTGCCCAACTGGTGGCTGATGACCCTCTACGCCTCCATCGCCTTTGCCGTCGTCTATTGGATGGCGACCCAGCACTTCGGCGGAAAAAGCGACGGCGAAAAAGTCACCGCCCACATCCAGGGCATACGCGCCGCCAAGCTCGCCGCCGCTGGCAGCTACGACGACGCCGCGCTTTGGGAAATGAGCCGCAACGCCTCGATCGTGGCCGCCGGCGCCGCCACCTACGCTTCTACCTGTGTCGCCTGCCACGGCGCCAACCTGGAGGGCGGCATCGGTCTCAACCTCGCCGACGCCCAGTGGAAGCATGGCGGTGCCCCGACCACCATCATGCGCGCCGTAGCCGAAGGCATCGCCGGCACCGGCATGCCGCCGTGGGGCCCCATGCTCGGGCCTAAGAAAACCGCCGAGGTGACCGCGTTCGTTTTGAGCAAACACCCCGCGCCCTGATCCGCTCCGATGTGTGCTGCCCCCAAGGTCGTCCGGCCCAACCGCGATTCCGTCACCACCATTCGGGATGATGGCTCGCGCCTGTTTCTCCACCCGGCGGACGCCCGCGGTTTCTGGACTCGCACCCGGCGCTGGTCGGCGTGGTTTCTGGTCGCGATTTATCTCTCGCTGCCGTGGATCCCGATCGGCGGGCACCCGGCCGTGTTTCTCGATATCGCCGACCGGCGTTTTCACCTGTTTGGCTATACCCTGGCCTTTCAGGACATCTGGCTGCTGTTCTTTGCGATCACCGGTCTGGGTTTTTCGCTGTTTTTCCTGACTTCCCTGCTGGGGCGCGTGTGGTGCGGCTGGGCCTGCCCCCAAACGGTCTTTTTAGAGCATGTCTATCGGCGCATCGAGCGCTGGATCGAGGGCGACGCCGTCGCGCGGCGCAAACTCGACGCCGCGCCCTGGACCGCGCCCAAGATTGTGCGAAGAGGGGGCAAACAGATCCTTTTTCTGCTGGTGTCGGCCGTCATCACGCACCTGTTCCTCGCCTATTTCGTCTCCGTGCCGGAGCTCTGGGCGATGATGCACGATGCGCCCGCCAAGCACTGGAGCGCCTTCCTCTTCGTGGCTGCGGCTACCGGCATCCTCTATTTCAACTTCGCGTGGTTCCGTGAGCAGCTTTGCCTGATCATCTGTCCCTACGGCCGCCTGCAATCGGTGCTGCTCGACGATCATTCGCTGGTCATCGGCTACGACGCCAAGCGTGGCGAACCGCGTGGCAAGGTCGGCACGCCCGACGCCGGTGCCTGCATCGACTGCAATCGCTGCGTGCAGGTTTGCCCCACCGGCATCGACATTCGCCAAGGCCTTCAGATCGAGTGCATCTCCTGCGCGGCCTGTGTGGACGCGTGCGACGAGGTGATGGACAAAGTGCAGCGTCCCCGCGGTCTCGTGCGCTACGATTCCACCGCCGCCTTCGGAGGCGGACGCACCCGCTGGCTGCGTCCTCGCATCTGGCTCTACCTTGGTCTGCTCGGCGTGGGCGCCACGGTGGCGACTTTCGCGGTGTCTTCCGTTCGGCCCGCCGTGCTGGGCGTCACCCGGCTGCAAGGCGCGCCCTACTACCTGGAGCCCGAAGGCGTGCGAAATCAGTTCCTCGTCCGCCTGGTCAACAAGCGCGACGTGCCGGCCACCTTCACCGTGCGCGTGGTCACCGACGCGCCGGCGGGCGCCACGCTGCTCCAGGCCAGTCTTGAGGAGTCGCTTACCCTCGCGCCTTTGGCCGAGGAAGTGCGCCCGCTCGTGCTGCGCGTGCCGCGTGCGAGCTACGAAGGCGGCTTCAAGCTGCGCATTGTGGCCCGCGCCGAGGGCGGAGAGTTTGAGCTGGTGCGCGAGGCGGAATTCAGCGGTCCAGACGCGCGACTATTGAAGGAGGACAAACGATGAGCATGGGCACTCGCGTGTGGTTGCTCGTCGGCGCGCTCTTCCTCGTCATGGCGGGCGCATGGACGGTGTTGTTTTATCTCGCCGACGAGGCCGATGTGCAGTCGGTCCCGCTCGTCACCCAGGAGCGCCGCTGATGGAACTCGCCGCGGTCAACACCCCTGCGGCCGCCTTCGTGGCCGGTCTCGTCACCAGCCTGCACTGCGCCGGCATGTGTGGACCGCTCGCCTGCATGCTCGGCCCGGCCAAGGGCGAACGCGTGGACGCCTCGACCATTCACGCCACCTACCACGGATCGCGGCTGGCGGCCTACGGGCTCTTGGGCGCGGTGGCCGGCGGGGTGGGGGCGGCGCCCGCCGCCTGGTTCGATACGCCGCTGGCGCGCGCGCTGCCTTGGCTGATGGTGGTCTATTTCATCGGTGTGGCGCTCAAGCTCGGCAACCGTCTGCCGCGCCTCGCCCTGCTCGGTCGGGTGCAGCTCGCCCTGCGCGGTTGGGTGCGTGGGCGCCCTGGCACCCACGTGGCGGCGGTGATGGGCGCGGCCACGCCGCTGCTGCCCTGCGGCCCGCTCTACTTTCTGGTCGCGATGGCGACTTTCGCCGGCTCGGCGGCGGCCGGCGCGGAGTTGTTGCTCGCCTTTGGCTTGGGCACGGTGCCGTTGCTTTGGCTCGCGCAGCTCAACGTAGGCTGGCTGCGCGCGCGACTGACGCCCCCGACCCTCGGCCATGCGCGCACCGCCCTCGCGCTGGTGGCGGCCGGCGTGATCGCGTGGCGCATGCGTGGCGACTTCGGCTACGTTGCCCCGACTTTGGAGGAATGGCTGTGCCGCTGATTGCCGAGAATCCGTCACCCGCTTCGGTCGCGCCACGAGCGGCGCGCAGGGCCAAGCCGCGCTGCGAACACTGCGGTGCGCCGGTGCGTGGTGAGGAACGTTTCTGCTGCGGAGGCTGCGCCTTCGTCGCCCGCCTCATCCGCGAAGAGGGGCTCGATGCCTACTACAAGATCAAGGATACCGTCACCGCGCCGGCCGATTCCGCGCTGCGCCCGGCGGGAGATTTTGGCTGGCTTACGGATGCCGCGTTGGCCGCCGAGACCGCGACCGAGCCCGGCCGCGCGGTCGAGCTCGAACTCGCGGTGCAGGGCGTCTCCTGCGCGGCCTGTGTCTGGCTCATTGAGCGTCTCTTTCAGCGTCGTCCCGGTGCGGGCGACATCACGGTGGCGGCCGAGGCCGGGCGCATGCGCCTGCGTTGGCGGCGGGGCGAGTTCGATGCGGCGGAGTTCGCGCGGGAGCTCCAGCGTTTTGGTTACCTGATTGGTCCGGCGGGCGCGGCTGAAGAGGGCGAGGCGGGCGAGGCCGAGGCGCGCGCGCTCGCGCGCAAGACCGGGCTAGCGGCTGCGTTAGCGATGAACACCATGCTCTTCGCGTTGCCGGCGTATTTCGGTATGTCGCCGGATTTTGAATACGCGCGGTTGTTCGACACCCTTGCGATGGGTTTCGCCACCCTGGCGGTTTTCGCCTGCGGCGCGTATTTTCTTGCCCGGGCCGGACGCGCGCTGCGCGAGCGGGTGCCCCATCTCGACCTGCCCATCGCGCTTGGCATCATCGGTGCCTACCTGGGCTCGGTTTACGGCTGGGTGACGCACAATCCCGAGTGTCAGTATTTCGATTTCGTCAGCGCGTTTATCACCCTGATGCTGGCCGGTCGCTGGGCCCAGGTGGCGGCGGTGGAGCGCAACCGTCGTCGCCTCCTGCGCGAACAGCCGGCCTCGGCCAAAGTGCGGGTGTGGCGCGACCACGCGTGGGTGGAGTCGGTGCCCGAGACGCTGGCGGCGGGCGAGCGTTTCCAGCTTGGCGCCGGCGCGCTGGTGCCCGTCGAGGCGAGACTGGAGCACGCCGACGCCGAGTTTGCCCTAGCGTGGATCACGGGTGAGCCGGAGCCGCGTCGTTTCTCGACCGGTCAACGCGTGCCCGCCGGCGCGGCCCACGCCGGGGCGGGGCGGGTGGAGTTGACCGCCATGCAGGCCTGGGCGGGCTCGATGCTCGCGGAGTTGTTGCAGCCGGTGGAACGCGCACCCGAGCGCACGCGGCTGATCGAGCGCGTGGTGCGCGCCTACCTGGTCGGCATCTTGGGCGCGGCCTTTCTGGCCGGCGTGTGGTGGGCTTGGCGCACGGGCAATGCGGAGCAGACCGGCGCGGTAGTGATCTCCATCCTTGTGGTGTCTTGTCCCTGCGCGCTCGGGCTTGCGTTTCCGCTCGCGGAGGAAATCGCCACCGTGCGCCTGCGTCGGCGCGGCGTGTTTGTCCGGGCGGGAGAGCTTTGGCAGCGGCTGGCGCGCGTGCGCACGGTGGTTTTCGACAAGACCGGCACGCTCACCGGCGACACCCCCGTGCTCCGCGATCCCGAGGCGCTGGATCGCCTCGACGTGGAGCAGCGCGCGGCCTTGCTCGGACTCGTGCGCGACAATCCGCACCCGGTCGGACGCGCCTTGCACGAAGCGCTCATTCTGCGCGGCGTCGGCGAGGCGCTTGAGGGCAAGGTCAAGGAGGAGGTCGGTCGCGGCGTGCGTCTCGGCTCCTGGGTGTTGGAGCGCGGCGAGGGCGGCGAGGGCGATACCGTGCTGCGCCACGCGGGCCGGGTGGTGGCGAGTTTTCGCTTTGCCGAACGCGCGCGCATCGACGCGGCCGACGAACTCGACGCCTTGCGCGCCCGCCGGCTGGAGCTGGCGATTCTCAGTGGAGACCGCGCGGACAAGGTCTCCGCGCTCGCGACCGAACTCGGCGTGCCTTCCGCGCGTGCCTTGGGCGAACTCGGGCCGCGCGAAAAGGCCGCCTGGCTCGACGCCCACGGTGGCGACACCGCTCTCATGCTCGGCGACGGGGCCAACGACAGCCTCGCCTTTGATCACGCCCTGTGCCGCGGCACGCCGGCGGTGCATCGTGGCGTGCTCGCGACCAAGGCGGACTTTTACTACCTCGGCCGCGGACTTGGCGGCGTGCGCGC
>JALOTV010000426.1 GCA_025457685.1 Opitutaceae bacterium | reverse complement strand
TAGGGGCGGGCGGAGTCGGGCGGGCGATTGAAGGTCTCTTCCAAACCGGCTGCGCCGAGGGGGAGGGAGGCGCATAGAGCGGCGAGTAGCAGGGTGGTGGCGCGAAGGAAGTGCATGTTTGGAAGGGGGGAACTCAGGCGATTTCGAACCAGCGGAAAGTAGCGCCGTCGGCGCGATCGGGGCGGGGGCCGGGGCAGTGGGCGGAAACGGGGCCGACATCCTCGGGGGCGGCCTTGAGGTAACGGTTGGTGGCGAGCGAGAGGAGCGTGACGTCGTCGCGCAGTTGGTCGATCCACTGGAATTGTTCGGCGGGGCCGGGCGAGGCGAGGCTGCGGCGGATGCGGACATCGCCGGCGAGGCCGAGCGGGCCGACGCCGAGGTAGGCTTGATAGCGCTCGCTGAAGAGCGCGACGCGACCGCGTCCGCAGTCGTCGACACGGAAGCGCACGGTGGCATCAGCGGCGAGCGGGCCGTCGGCGGCGACGGTTTCGAGCACGCCGTTGCGCACACCGAGGAGAGAGTCGTCGGCGAGGCAGCGGAAGGTGATGGTGCGGCCGTAGGGGATGGGGCGGGATCGGCCGCAGGCGCGCGGTTCTTCCACGGTGAAGGCGGTGAAGTCCGCATGGCCGCCGGGTGCGCCGGTGGTGTTGTAGTGAAAGAGAGAATACCGCAGGCCTTGGAAAGTTTTGGCCTGCCAGATCATGATCCACGGCTCGCCGCCGATCTCGGTGAACGGAGCGCCGGGGGCGGCTGGCGCGAACGAGAAGCGGGCGAGATCGGTGTCGTGGTCGGCGTGGATGCGCAGGCGAATGGGGCCGGTGGGGCAGGGGTGCTCGATGACACGTTCGCCATCCTGATCGTAGAAGCGAATGACGAGGGAGCCGTCGGCGGAGCGGACTACGCCGATCCAGGCGTAGGGGTAGCCGAGGAGGCCAAGGCCGGCGGTGTCGCCGGGGAGGAGGCCGGCGGGATCTAGCTCGACGGTGGCGACGGCCTCGGGGCCGACGGTGCGCTGGGTGAGGGTGTTGCGAGCCCACCAGAAATCGGCGGCGGGCATCGAGTGCAGGCGCAGGTGGCCGGGGCGCTCGATAAGGGACCAGCGGTAGTCGTCGGGGTGGTGGTTCCACTGCCAGACGGGGTTCAAGGTGGGGCCGGCGAAGACGTCGTCGCGGGTGAAGAGCGGGGCGCGTGGCGAGGTGTGCGCGGGGTGCGGCCGAGGTTGCCGGGCAGGCCGAAGTAGGGCCAGCCGTCTTGCCAGGTCACGGGCGAGAGCGCGGTGACGCGGCCGACGCCGTTGTGGTCCATCATGGAGAGCGCCCACCACTCGCCGGAGGCGGTTTCGACGAGGCCGCCCTGGTGAAGCGGGATGCGGCTCAGGCGCGTGGGGTGGGGCGGGACTTTTTTGAAAGGCGGCGGGATGCGGCCGTTGCCGGCGATGCGCCAGCCCATGCTGATGCCGAAGCTTTCGTCGGCGCTCAGGGTGGTGATTTCGTAGGGGCCTTCGGGGCGGTCGGCGCGGGCTCCGACCATGTAGCAGACGGGATCCCAGACGGAGCTGAGAATGAAGTAGCGACCGCGGAATTTGTAGAAATGCACGCCCTCGCCCATGCCGGAGCCCTCGGGGATGATGATGCGGTGGGTGCCGGGAATGACCTCGGTGAGAGCGGAGTTGAGCTCGACCTGGTGGATTTCCTGGTGGCCGTGGATGGCGTAGACGCGGCCGTCGTCGTCAAAGAGGATGGAGAGATCGTGGAAGGAGACGTTGAGCTCGTTGCGGGTCCAGGGGCCGCGCGGATCGGTGGCGCGGAAGACCTGGGTGCGGTGGCCGTTGACGTTGGTGAGAACGTAGAAAACGCCCGCGTGGTGGCGAAGCGTCGGCGCCCAGGTGCCCTGGCCGTAGATCTCCTTGCCCTCGGCCAGATGGAAGCCGGGGGAGAGGGCGAGGCGGTCGTAGACGTAGCTGGCGAGGGTCCAGTTGACCAAGTCGCGCGAGTGCAGAATCGGGATGCCCGGCATGACGTGCATTGAGGTGCCGGCGAGGTAGTAGTCGTCGCCCACGCGGATGACATCGGGGTCGGAAAATTCCTCGAAAAAAAGCGGGTTGGTGTAGGTGCCGTCGCCGTTGTCGGCGGTCCAAGAGGCGTTGGATGAGGGAGCTGGCATGGTGGCTGGGCTCAGGGCTTGAGGGACCAGGTGGAACCGGCGGCGATGCGGGGCGTGGTTGAAGTGGTGCCGTAAACGACGCGGAGGGGGTTGCCGTGGCGGGAGTGGATGCGCGCGGAGACGAGGCGGTTGTCCTTCCACGTCAGGTCCACGGTGAAGCCGCCGCGGGCGCGGAGGCCTTTGATTGATCCGGTGGGCCAGGCCTTGGGCAGAGCGGGGAGCAGGTCGATGACGGTGGCGCCCTCGGCGGTGCGTTCGTGGCTTTGCAGGAGGAGCTCGGCGATGCCGGCGGTGGCGCCGAAGTTGGAGTCGATCTGGAAAGGCGGGCAGGCGCCGAAGAGATTCGGATAGGAGCCGCCGCCGCCCTTGTAGCCG
>JALOTV010000022.1 GCA_025457685.1 Opitutaceae bacterium | reverse complement strand
GACGGTGAGCGTCTCGATCAGGCGGGCGATCTCGGCCATGCCGGCCACGGTCTCGCCCTCCATGCCTTTGGCGATGGTGGCGAGGGTGCGCCGGGCCAGCGGGTTGGTCAGGTGTGGCTCCAGCGGCGGGGCGGTCGGTGGCCTGTCGATCATGGGCGGCGTGCCTGGGTATAGCGACACCGGCGCCCATTTGCTGAAGTCGGCAGGCGAGCGCGGCGCGCCTGGGCACGGGCGCGCCGACGATAATTCCCCAGCGCCCTCAGCGCAGGGTCACGGCGAGGGACTCGCCGGCGGCGAGCACCACGGGCTGCGCCCAACGGATCAGGGACTCGCCGTCCACGCGCTCGACCGTGCCGGTGATCTCGCGGCCCGCGACGCGGCCGCTGGCCTGCGTCGGCGCGAAGCCGTCGGCGGTCTGCACGCCGAGGGTGTTCAGCGTGAGTTTGCCGTAGGCGAGATCGACCGTGGCGGTGAAGCCGTCGGCCGACCGTTGTTGCGCGTAGCTGCCCCAGCCCTCGGCGCTGGTGAAGGCGGCCTTGAAATTCTCAGGGGTGAGTTTGGGGGCGAAGGCGAGCAGGCCGGTCTGGCCACGCCGTAGCTGGCCATGGCGCGGGCGTAGTGGTCGCTCCATTCGATTTCGTTGTAGGGATTGCGCTTCGACGGGGCGTAGCGGTCGTGGATGGCGCGGGCGATGGCGAGGCCTTCGGTGACCATGCCTTCGTTGATCATGTGGCCGGCGACCTGCCACTCGAAGCCGGTCATGTATTCGTTGAAATACATGGCGGCCCACATGGTTTTCTCATCGCCGCCGGCGGCCTTGAGGTAGTTCCAGTCCGGGCGCGGGAAGGTGGTGATGATCAGACCGGCCTCGCCTGGGAGGCCATACATGCGGCCGGGTTTGTTGAGTTCGCGCCACGGGCCGGCGTCGGGGGCGAAGTTGTAGCGCCAGAGGCTTTGCAGGGCGCTGCGGGTCTCGGCGGCGGGCAGGATGCGGCCGAGGCCGGCCTGGAAGGCCCAGCTCTGGCCGAGGACCTGGTCGATGTGGCAACCGGTGCCCGAGTTGACCGTCTTGGGGAACTTCGGGTCGACGAGGTTGATGAAGTATTCGCCGTTGTAGAGCTGCTCGACCATGGAGCGTTCGCCCTTGAGGCGGAGGGCGCGGCAGCGCTCGGCGAACGCGGGTTCGCCGAGGTCTTCGGCCATCGCTTCGCTGGCGCGTAGGGCGGCGTGATAGAGGCCGGAGAGCCAGGCGATCTGGCCGTGCCAGTCGGTGTCGAGGGTGTTGTGCTGCGGGCCGTCGAGGAGGCCGTCGCCGCGGTCCTGCGAGATGAGGCGCTCCATGGCGAGTTTCACCTTGGGCCAGAGCGGACGCAGGAAGGCGTCGTCGGTGGTCATGCTGTGCTCGCGCCAGGTGCGGAGGATGGCCATGGCCTGGGCGTCGATGGCGAGACCGAAGCCGTGGTCGCCGCGGAAGTGAATGACGCCGGTTTTCTCGATAAACGCCGAGCCGAAGTCGGTGCGGGTGCGCAGATCACGCTCGAGCGCCGGGAAGAGGCGCCCGATGGCCTGGCCGTAGCCCCAGACGTGCATGCAGGTGCCCTCGCCGGCGCCGATGCCTTCCCAGCCCCAGAAGCGGCCGCCCTCGAAGCGGTAGGCGGTGGTGGTGGCGAGGATGGAGGTGTTGAGGAAGGTGCGATCGAGCGCCCAGCGCGGCAGGGTGGAGTCGTTCCACGTGCGGCTCCAGCGCATCGTGTCGCCGTCGAGGCGGGCGAAGTTTTTGGCAATGTAGTTGGAAACCGCGGCGGCGTCGGCGAAACGTCCGGCATACTCGCGGACGCCGTAGCCGGGGTAGGTGGCGGGGGCGGCGTTGGGGAAGTGCCAGGCGATGACGGCGGTCACGGTGACGCTGCCGCCGGCGGGGATGGTTTTCTCGGCGCGGACGCCGCCGATGGGCTGGCCGGCGTTGGTCTTTGCCGGAGCGGGCGCGGTGACCTCGGCGCTGGCGATGGTGTCGGGATCGAGGAAGGTGAGCGCCATCGTGCCGATATCGCGCAGGCGGCGGAAGTGGGCCGGCGGCGTCCATTCGGGGCGGGCCTTGTCGGCGGTGGCGAGCAAGGTGGCGCCTTTGACCTGATTGGTGCGGCGGATCTCGGCGGGCGGGCAGGTCTGGGCGCCGATGACGTTTTCGAGCCAGCCGGAGAGCGTGACGGTGACGGGAGTCGCGCCGGGATTGGTCAGGGTGTAGCGCAGGACGGTCGCGGGCAGGCTGGAGTCGTCGACGTTTAGCGGGATGAAGGGCGAGTAGGCGACGAGGTCCACCGTGACCGGCACGGCGGGATCGCGGTAGGCGACGCGGCCGAGCGGATACGAACCGGTGAAGCTGAGATCGGCCCAGCCGCCGGCGCGATTGAGGGTGCGGGTGCGGGTCTCGCCGTCGGCGGTTTTCCAGGAGAGGGCGAAGCCCTGTTGCAGCGGGGAACTCTGGGTGCGCGGGCTGACGTAGGCGGCGCCTTCGCGGGCGATGATTTCCTTGCCCTCGTAGATAGCATTTTTGCCGTCGATACCCTGGCGGCGGGAGTCGTTGAAGATGTCCCACAACCAGAGCTGTCCGTCGCCGCCGAGATAGACCAGGCCGGCGCAGAGGCCGCCGACCGGCATGCCGATGTAGTCGAGTTCGGAGCCGCGCAGGACCTCGGGCGAGCCCGGGGCGGTGAGGGCGGCGATCCAGGCGGGCGAGAGGTTTTTATCGGCCGGAATCGGGTGAACGAAACCCGCGGGAGCGGCGGAACCGGCGAAGCTTTCGAGCGCGGTGGACACAAGGAAGAGCGAAGACAGGAGGCGCAGTTTCATGCGAGAGGGGCGGCGAGAGGGACGGGCCATGGAGGGCGGAGGGGAGGGGGCGTTTAGCGGGCGGGCGCGGCTGCGAGCGCGGCGCGCAGGCGGGCCTCGGCCTCGGGGGTCCAGTAGCCGCATTCGAGGCGGAGGAACACCGATGTGTAGGGCAGGGTGAGGTTAGTTTTTAAAATGAGGACGTGCACCAGCGAGCCGGCCTGATCGAGGTCGCGGATGATGGTCTCGTGGGGAGTGCGCTCGACCACGGTGCCGGCGAGCACGCGCTCGAGCTCGGCGCGGTAGGCGGTGATGCCGGGCGCGTCGGCCTCGGAGACGGCGGCGAGTTCGGCGTCGATCACCGCGACGGGTTTGACGTGCGGCGCCTGCGCGACGGCGGCCAAGACCTCGCGCACCACGTTGAGTTGGTCGGCGCCGGTGACGATGGTTTCCACGCCCGCGCTCGTCTGGGCCGGATAGGCGGAATCCACGATGCAGATCCAGTTGCGATGACCGTAGGCCGGGAGGCGTTGGGCCACCGTGCTCTGCCAAGAGGACGAGGTGGCGCAGCCGGAGCCGAACACGACAAAGGACGCCATGAGCCAAAGGGGTAGTAAGCGCATGTGAAACTGCGTGTAGTTACACGTTAATTTGGCAAGCGCAAAGGAGGCGGCGTGCGACCGGATACGTTATATGTTAACCGATAGCGGTTAATGTGTGGGTCAGCGCGCAGGATTGCCGGTGGATGCCCCCAGCGCGACCTGTGGAGCGGGCAAGGGCGGAAGCGGGCGTCCGCTCAGGGTCGAGGCGACCTGTTCCGCCAGTCCGGCGTAGGGGTAGGTTACGCTCGTGAGCGACGGGTCGATATCGACCAAGATGGGGCTGCGGTCCACGCCGATCACGGAGATATCGGCGGGCACCGCGAGACCGGCCGCGCGCAGGCGGCGTATGAGCGGGAGGGCGTCGGGATCGTTGTGACAAAAGACGGCGGTGATGTCGGCGGCACGCAGGCGCTCGAGCAGGTCTGGGGCCTCGACCCCTTCATCCCAGACGAGGGGCGGCAGGCCGGCCGAATGCATCGCCGCCACATAACCATCGCGCCGCTGGTGGCGGATGAGGTGGTCGCCGTGGACGGGCGTGCGGCCGGTCAGGTGCAGGATGCGCTCATGCCCGAGGGCGAGCAGGTGCTCGGTGGCGACCCGGCCGGCGGCGCGTTCGTCGGGCAGCAGCGAGACCACGCCGGGGCAGGAGCAGGGCAGGATCAACGAAAGCACCGGCTGGCGGGCGACCGTGACGGCGGGCAACTCGAGGTCGATCGGCGGCATCACGAGAATCAGGGCTCGCTGGCGGCGGGCGGCGGATTCGATGAAGGTTTTCCGCATGCCGTCCGCGTCGTCGGGTGCGACCCAGAAGGAGAGTTGCAGGCCATCGACGTGCAGACGGCGCGCCAGCACCTCGAACAAGGCCATGAAAAAGGGGGCGCGTAGGGCGGCGGCGGATACGATGGCCCCGACCACGGTGGAGGCGGCCAGTCCCATGAGTTCGCGTGCGACCGGATTGGGAACGTAGCCGTGTTGCTCGGCCATGGCGAGGATGCGCGCGCGGGTGGCGGCGCTGATGCCGGGCCGGTTGTGCAGGGCGCGGTCGATGGTGCCTTGCGAGACGCCGCACAAGGCCGCCAATTCGAGTGAAGAGATCATCGGAGCGGCGGCGGGGCTAAGTGCGGGATGGGCGGGACGGGCCGGGTTTCATGGCAGGGCGGGGCATGGTATCATGCCGGACCTAGCAATGTTTCCCGACGGAGCGCCATTATTTTGGTGGCGTGCGATGGCCGACGATGCCGCGACGAGCGGCGCATCGGCGCGGCGCGTGCGGGCCGAAGTCACGATGGCGGTGCGGCGAAAAGTCTCATCGTTCCCGCTCTCGCACGCTTGGCGTCGCCTGCGCCTGCGCGAGAGAATCTCGGCCCGGAGGCCGTTGTGGGAGTCATAGGCCGTGGCGAAGCAGGAAGAGCGTGGAGGCGGGAACGATGGGTTTGCCTGCTTATCGGCACGCCGCGCGGAAGGCTTGAGTCGCAGCCTCGGGCTTCCGCCGTGTGGCCCACTTAACGGCGTCACGATTTTGTCGCGCGTCATGTCCGCAGCGTTTCTCCAAGCTAGCTCTCGATGCGCGCAACCACCCCCACGGCCCGCCCCAACCTGGTCTACATCCTCGCCGACGACATGGGCTACGGCGACCTCTCGTGCCTCAACCCCGAGTCCAGGATCCGCACCCCGCACCTCGACGCGCTGGCCGCCGGAGGCATGGCCTTTCGCGACGCGCACTCGTCGTCGGCGGTGTGCACGCCGTCGCGCTACAGCATCCTCACCGGTCGCTACTGCTGGCGTTCGTGGTTGAAGGAGAGCGTCACGTGGGGGGATTCGCCGGCCTTGATCGAGCCGGGGCGGATGACCATCGCCTCGCTCCTGCGCGACCACGGCTACGCCACCGCGTGTGTCGGCAAGTGGCACCTCGGCTGGGAGTGGCCCTGGCTGGACCGCGAGGCCGGCCGCATCGATTGGGCGCAGCCGATCCGCCAAGGGCCGCTCGACCACGGCTTTGACCGCTTCTTCGGCATCGCCGCGTCGCTCGACATGCCGCCCTACGTTTACGTTGAGCAGGACCGCGTCACCGCCGCGCCGGATCGCGTGGTCCCGGAGAGCCCGCGCCCCGCCTACTGGCGCGCGGGCGAAACCGGCGCAGACTTTCGCCACGAAGAGGTGCTGGATCGGATAACCGAGGAAGGCATCGCGTTTATCGAGCGAAGCGCGGCGACAAACCAGCCGTTCTTTCTCTACCTGCCGCTCACCGCGCCGCACACGCCCATCTCGCCTTCGGAGCGGTTTCGCGGCGCGTCCCGGACCAACGCCTACGGCGATTTTTGCCTGGAGGTGGACGACGTGGTCGGCCGCATCGACGCCACGCTGCGACGCCTCGGCCTGGCCGACGACACCATCGTCGTGTTCACCTCGGACAACGGCTGCTCGCCGGAGGCCGATTTCCCCGCGCTTGCCGCGCTCGGCCACCACCCCAGCCACGTGTTTCGCGGTCACAAGGCCGACATCTACGAAGGAGGCCATCGCGTGCCCTTGCTCGTGCGCTGGCCGCGTGTCATCGCGCCAGGCGCGGCCTGCGACGAGACGGTGTGCCTGATCGATCTGCTCGCGACCTGCGCCGATTTGCTCGGCGTCGCGCTCCCGTCAGACGCGGGCGAGGACAGCGTGAGCAATCTCCCCGTATGGCGCGGCCGGGCGCTCGATCGCTCGCTGCGCGAAGCCACCGTGCACCACTCGATCGACGGCTCGTTCTCGTTGCGGCGCGGACGCTGGAAACTCGAGCTGTGCCCCGGCTCCGGCGGGTGGAGTTCGCCGCGTCCGGGCCCGGAGTGCGCGGGCTTGCCGCCCCTGCAACTCTACGACCTCGAGGCCGACATCGGCGAGCGACGCAACGTCGCGGCCGAACACCCCGAGGTGGTGCGTGAGCTGACCGAGTTGCTAACGCGCTACGTGCTCGAAGGACGAAGCACACCGGGGCCGGCCCAGAAGAACCACAAGGGCCAGCTCTGGAAACAGCTCTGGTGGTTGAGCGACCGCAGGGTAGACTCGAGTGGCAAACAAGGGTGACTCGCACCGCGCTTTCACGCGTCGGCCTGTTGTCGCCTCCTTCTCCCGCACCCCTGCGGCAAACCCCACCCCGACCATCGGGTGATGCGGTTCAACGTGCTCACGCTCCGGCCCGATTTTTCCGACCTGCAGGTCGCGGTGCCGGCGCGTTGCTGGGCGCAGGGCGGCCATCACACCAACTGGTGTCCGGACAGTCGCCACCTTCTCATGAACCTCGGGCATTTCGGCCTGCCTCTGCGCCTGTGCCGCGTGGCCTACGACGGCAGCGGACTCGCGCCGATCATCGACACGCCCTTCGGCTCCGGCCACCCCACGCTGCATCCCGACGGCCGGCACATCCTCACCGACTCCTACACGAACGAAAAACCCTTCGCGCGGGAGGACGGCTCGGTGCCGCTGCGCTGGATCGACACGCACACGCGCACCGAGACGGAGATCGCGCGCCTGCCGAGCCGTCCGCCGCAGGAGGATGTCGCCCTGCGCATCGATCCCCACCCGGCGTGGGATCGCGCGCACCGGCGCATCGCGGTGAACGCCCTGATCGACGGCACGCGCGCCGTGCTCGTCGCCGACCTCTCCGAGCTGCTGCGAAGCGGCGGATAGGCGCGGCGAGCCGGGCGCGGCGGCTCTCAGCCGGCGAGGACCGAGATATCGAAGAGCGCCGCAGGTGCGTTTCCGTGCGCGGGACCGAGGCGCAGTTCGAGGCGATCGGTGGTGGCTGGCGTCGGCAGGGTGATCTCCACGCGGCTCACGTGACCATCGGTCTCGCGCGCCAGTTCGCGACCGGTGGCATCGTGCAGCGACCAGCTCCGCACCCGGAAGGGCGCCGCGCGTTCGGGGTGTCCCCAGAGGCTGGACTCGGCGGGGTGGTCGTAGTCGGCGTCGAAGGTCAGCCAGACACGGGACACGGTCACGGGCGCGGGCCAGTGCAAGGTGAGCGAGGGCGCGGCATCGTCCGTGGCGGCGGCCCAGGCGTGGGGGCGATCGGTGGGACGGGCGACGCCGTCGCGCAGGGCCTCGAGGGGCCAAGCGCGCAAGGGCGGATCGAGGCGCAGGGCGAAGTTGTGCCCGCCGGGGCGGCGCTCGGGCGGCCAAAACTCGAAGCGCTCCACGCCGATATCGCGATCGGCGGGCGGGATTTGTTCGCCGAATTTCGAGATGGCGGGGTTCACCGCCTTGCGCACGGAGAGCAGCCCCGTGACGCGCGTGGTCGTGGTGTGCACGCTCACGGCCTCGTTTTGCAGCAGGCAAAGGAAAACGTAGCGCGGGCGGTCGATCACCACGTCGGAGAAATCCAGTGCGACGGGCTGGCCGTTGCCGGGGGAGAGCCGGAGGATGCGGGAGGCGAGGAGGACGTCGGGCGTGTGGTTTTCCGGATGATCGGAGGTGCGAAGCTCGACCACCAAGTCGGTGGGGGCGGAGACGTCGACGGTCAGGGTCACCGAGGGGGCGGGACCGGCCCCGAGCGGAAGCATCTGCGCGGAGGAAAAACGCAGGGGCAGGGCGGGGCCGTCGTCGGGCAGCGCGTGCAGCATGTATTCACTGGAGCATGACAAGGTGGCCGAGCGCGCCAGATCCGCCGCGTCGGCCAGGCGGGCGCGGCGCGGGAGGTGCTGGCCGCGGCGCAGCAGCGCGGTCTGCAGGGCGGCGAGGCGCTCGGGGGCGAGCAGCTCGCGGGCGGAGCGCAGGCCGGCGCGGTGGAGATGTGCGGCGGCGATGCCCACGGCCTGTCCGCCGTGGGCGCCGGTGCCCATCACGCGGGTGGAACCGAAGGCGACGTGCGTCACCGAGATGAGGCGGCCGGCGAGGAAGAGGTTGTCCACATTGCGCGAGTAGAGGCAGCGGTAGGGGATCTGGTAGACGCCGCGCGAGTGCCACTGGTCGCAGCCCTTGCGCGGGCTGTAGATCCCGTCGGCGGGGTGCAGGTCGATGGACCAGCCTCCATAGGACACGACGTCGGGGTGTTCGCGTTGCTCGATGAGATCGCGCTGTTGCAGCAGGTAGTCGCCCTCGAAGCGGCGGCTCTCGCGCTTGCCGGGGATGGTGCCGATCCATTCGAGGGTGAGGTTGGCGGCCTCGGGGAACAGCCCGGAGTTTTTGATGTGGTGCCACACGCCATAGACGACCTTCCAGAGCTCCCACTTGATCGTCTCGGTGTCGTGGATGGTGTCGAGGCGGCCGCCGTATTCGATCCACCAGAGTTTGCAGCCGTGGTCGCGGACATTGAACCCCCGCCAGCGAGGGATCTGGGTGATGTCCATGAGCGCAAAGGCGGGCGGCACGTAGGTGACGGGGCGGCCGGTGTCCTTGGTGTAGAAGTAGAGCGAGTGGCCGAGGAGTTTGCCGTATTGGTCGTCGGGCGCGAATTTCTCGTCGAACTCCTCCCGCGCTTCGGCGCCCATGCGGAAGGCCGCGCCGGCGAGGAAGCCGACGATGCCATCGCCGGTGGCGTCGCAGAACCAGGGGGCGGAGACGGTGTAGCGAGTGGAGTTCTGCGGGCAAAAGGCCTCCACCGAGGCGATGCGGGAGGGCTCGGCCGGATCCATCGCGAGGGAGTGGACGGCGGTGTTGAGCAGCAGGGTGAGGGTGGGCTCGGCGCGGACTTTTTCGAGCAGGAGGGCGTCCCAGAGGAGGGTGTTGCCCTCGGGGTTGCGCCAGAGGTTCTCCATCACGATCTCGTCGATGATGCCGCCCTCGCGGGCCCAGCGGTTGTTGTTCGCCATGTGGGCGGTGGCGCCGAGGGTCCAGAGGCGGACCTCGCTGGAGGAATTTCCGCCGAGCACGGGGCGGTCCTGAACGAGGATGACGCGCAGGCCCTCCCGGGCGGCGGCGATGGCGGCGCAGAGACCGGAGAGACCTCCGCCGAGGACGGCGAAGTCGGCGGTGATCGTTTCATGGCGAAGCGCGCGGTCGGCGGCGGGGGTGGGCGGGGCGATGAGCATGGGGGAAGGGTGGGGTGGGCGGGGGAGAATCAGAAGCCTCTAAAAGCAATCAAGGCCGAGGGCGATATTCTCTCTGCATATCGCTGATGAACAATAGATTGGTTTTTATTTAACCGGGGCGGGCAGGGGAGCGAAGAAAGCGGGGGAAATATTTTTCCTTGTTGTTTCGTAAACGTTATCCATAACGTTTTCTAGTTCGCGTCAACCCCCCAAAATCCCCATGTCCATTATTTGCCCCGCCTCGTTGAGTCGTGCGGAAACGTGCGAGTTCATGGCTCGTCGCCCCGGCCTTTCCACCCGCTCCGCCTTGGCCACCTAGTCTGTTTTCCGGTGCCGAAGGCATGCGCCATGTCGCGACCGCTCGCCCGCGGAAAAGACGACTTGGGGTTGGCCTTCGCGCTCGCTGTGTCGGCCGGCCGTGCGGTTCGCGATAGTGTCCGGCTTTTGCCGTTTTGTGCGATGTCCGCCTGCCCCCGGTTTCGTTCCTTTGCGCCGGTTTGAGCGCCATATCCGCTCCGCTTTCTCACCTCCTTTTTTAAGTCGATTACCCCGGTTGCGAGACGAGTTCGCAAACCATCGCCAGCGATCAGGCATCCTAGTGCCACACCCCCGTCAATTACCCCATTCCCCAAAAATCCAGATTCTTATGAAAACGTCCTCCTACCCCCCACTCACCTTTTTCCGGCGGTCGATTCGGATGGTCATGGCAGGTTTGCTCGCGGGCTTGTCGACGCTTTCGGCGGCGACCGTGGCACTGAAGCCGACGGCGGATACCCGCACTTCGGGCACAACCGTTCTCGCGAGCAACACCGCCGACTTGGGTGTCGGCACGATCACGGCCACGAACTTCACCCGCACCTACCTGACCTTCGATTTGACGGCGCTCACCGCCGCCGATGCCGCCGTTGTCGTCAAGCTGGCCCTGTTCAATGCCGGCTCTGAAGCTAACACCTCCACGGTCGCTCACGTCTACACGCTCTTCCAAGTCGCCGAAAATTGGAACAATACGCCAACGCCGGGACCGGAGGGCACCGCCTTGGCGACGATCAACATCACCCCGAGTTCCGGCACCGATACGAAGAACATCGAGTTTAGCAGCCCGGAGCTGGTGACCGCTTTCAACAACGCCATCGGGTCGGTGCTGTATCTGGGCATCAAGTCCAACCGGGAGGGTTCACCCGAACGCAGCTTCACCTTTTTCAACTCCACCGAGGACGTGGGACGCGAGCCCACGCTCACCGCCTCCACTACCTTTCCCCCCGTGGTCTCCGTATCCGCCTCCAAGGCCAACATCGCGGAGCCGGGCGCGGACACGGTCACCTTCACCCTGACCCGCACCCGCGACACCGCCTCGGAGCTCACGGTCCTCTACTCCTTTACCGGCACAGCCACGAAAAACAGCGACTACATCGAGTCCGGCTCGGGCTCGGTGACTCTCGCTCCCGGCGTCACCACCGCCGACGTCGTGGTCACGGTGCAGAATGACGACATCGCCGAGCGGCTGGAGACCATCATCTTCAACGTGACCGCCAACGCCGCCTACGATGTGGGCACTCCCGCCAACGCCACCGTCACGCTCACCGACGACAACGACGACGGAAACAACGTGCTGCTGCGTTACATTTTCACCGACCCCGCCTCGACGGCCTCCACCTTTTCGCGCGTCCCGCAGGTCTATTCGCCCGATGTGTCGTGCACCGATATAACCCCGGCCGCAGGCCTTAGCGGCGTCGGAAACAGCAGCGCGACGGTCGTCTCCGCCCCCAACGCCGGCTACGTCAACTCGATGGATACCGCCACGACGGCAGTCGACGCCATCGCCAATGACGACTACTTCGAGTTCACCATCACGCCGGCTTTCGGGAAGAGCCTCACGCTCACCGAACTCGAGTTTTCGGCGATCTACCACATCATCACCTCGGCGGGCGTGAACGGCACGGTCTTCGTGCGTTCGAGCCTCGATAATTACACGACCGATCTGGCCAACACCACGCTCGTCAGAAGCGAGCCCTTCACCACCGTGAACATTCCCTTGGGGGCCGCGTTCTCGCAGGTGCCCACGCCGGTCACGTTCCGGTTCTATGTGTATGACGACACCGACACCCTGCAGGACGGCGTGCGCGTCGACGACATCTTCGTGCGCGGCAGCGCCGGTCCCCTGCCTGCCGGCGTGCAGCAGGTCATCCTCACCGCCAACGATCCGCAGGCGGCCGAGCCCGTCGGCTCCGGCGAGTTCACCATCACTCGCGCCGGCGACATCAGCGCGCCGCTGACCGTCAGCTACGGCGTCGGCGGCACCGCCGTGAACGGGACCGACTACACCTTGATCGCGGAGCAGCTGACGCTGGCCGCCGGCGTGTCGAGCGGCACCGTCACCATCATGCCAATCGACGAGCTCGTGCTCGAAGGCACGGAATCCGTCACCCTGAGCCTGCTCTCGAGCGGCGGCTACACGGTCTTCCCTCCCTCGACGGCCACCGTTGAGATCACGGACGACGAGGCGAACGCGCTCCGTCCCGCGACCGGCACCCTGACGCTGATCCCCGCGACGACGACCTACAATCGCCTGACTGTGACCATCACCGCCGAGGGCGACCTCACGGCCACCGACACGAAAACCACCGACGCCAGCGGCACCCTGATCAGCGTGTCGGACTCGGATGTGAACACCGGCGCCACCCTGCGGTTCTCGCTCCTGACCAACGGTAGCACCGTGGCGATGACGCCGATGAACTTCAACCTGCGGGCGGGCATTATCTCCGCCGCCACGATCAACATCGCCAACATGGCGGGCACCGCGTTCACCGACGCTCCTCCCGGGGCGGTCACCCCCACCGGCACCGGCGCGACCTTCGACGCCGCCCTGCACCGTCTGCTGGTCAACAAGGGCGATATCACCGGCGAGTTGACCATCCCGCTGCAGCCCTCCGAGCCGATCAGCGACGACTTCGTCAGCTCCCCCCTCACCGGCCTCGGCCTCGGCACGGGCACGCTGACCCTCACGCCCGCGCTCCGCACGCAGACCCAGCAGTTTTTCAACGCGGTGGTGACCCTGCCGGTGGACTTTACCCAGCTCGATACGATCTCCGGCGCGTCGGTGGCGATCCGCGTGCAGGGCACCTTGCGTGCCACCGGCACCGTGTCCGCGCTGCTCGATTCGGCCGGCGATATCGCGACCTGGAACTTCAACACCGGCACGACCACCGCGCGTCGCGCCCCCTCGACCGTCATTCCGTCCGCCACCGTCTCCTCGCTCAACTTCAACGCGTCGTTCGTTGACGGGGGCGTCGACGTCAACCTGGCCGTGCTCAACGACGGCTTCGGCTTTGGCACGAACGGCGGCGAGCAGAACCTGCGCCTGCGCCGGGCGAACTACCTCGACACCTCGGCCGTGCCCGATCCCCGGCCGACCGAGCAGTCCTACACCTCCTGGGGCGACGGCGCCACGGCGGGCACGGGCGCCAATCTCACCGCCGACGGCAACGCCCCCATCGCGTTCACCGTGACGGCCGGCCCCGATGCGCCCCTCCTCATCTCCAGCCTCACCGTGGAATGGACCAGCTCCGGCCCCCTCTCCATGCAGTTCCAGGAGGCTGGCGCCACCCCCGGTCCGTCGGTCACCTTGAACGGTGCGCAAAACACCCTCTACACCCTTCCGCTGACCTCGCAGGTGCTCATCGAGGCGGGGCAGACGAAGACCTTCACCATCAACCTCAACAGCGACGCGCTCGGCAGCTCGGCCAACCTTGACGCCATGGCCCTCAACGGCGTGGTGCTGCAGGCGTCCGTGCCCGATCCCTTCCAAACCTGGGCGCAGGCCAACGGCCTGACCGCGGGCGTGAACGACGGTTTTGAGGCCAACCCCGACAACGACGCCTTCCCCAACGGTCTGGAGTGGGTGCTCGGTGGCACCACGCCCAACGCCACGGACGTCACCGGCTTCGGCACCACCACGGAGCTGCTCAACGTGGCGGCCGACGCCAGTCGCAACCTCGTGTTCACCTTCCGCCGCCTCGACGCGTCGGAGGGGGAGGCGACCTTGAAGGTGTTGTTCAGCAATGACGTGTTCGTCTCGGACAACCACGAGGTGACGATCGGCGCGGCCGGTGCGCTCGGCACCCCTCCCGCCGGCGTGACGGTGGAGATCACCGAAAACGGCTCCGCCCCCGACACGATCACGGTGACCATCCCCGCCGCCTACTCGGGCCCGACCCAGCGTCTGTTCGGCCGCCTGCGGGCCACGAAGCTGTAAGCACTCAGGCGTAAACCCGGGCTAGTCACGGATGAGCGGTCCGACCCCCACCGTGACTATCCCGCCCGCCCTGCGCGCTCTTCTCGCCCTGGCCGCGACCACGGGGTTGTCCGGCCGGCTTGCGGCGTATCCGCCGGCTGAATACGAGCTGACCTTTTCGGACGAGTTTTCCCGGCCGCTCGACGCCGCCGTCTGGCAGATCGATCCCACGCGGCCGAACGTGGAGGTGTTGGACGGCACGCTGCAACTGGTGACGGAGAGCCTGCCCGAGGGCGGCTTTCGCACCGGGAAGCTGGCGACCACCACGTTCCGCCAGCGCTTCGGCTACTACGAGGCGCGCTACCGCATCGGCGGGGACAGCGGGCTGAACAACGCTTTCTGGCTAAACACGCCCGTCCCCTACGCGACGTCGGCGAACAGCTACGACCGCTTCGAAATCGACATCCAGGAGACCCATTACCCCAACAAGTTAAGCATGACCGCGCATGACTGGGCGCCGGCGCACCTGGGCTTTGGCGGCAAGAAGGTGGTGGTGTCCGAAAACTTACACACCACCTACAACACCTACGCCCTGGAGTGGGCGCACGACAACACCCTGCGCTACTACTTCAACGGGGTGCTACAGCACACCTACTCCGGCGCGACCGTGCGCGACGCGGCCAACACGATCCCGCTGGAGGTGCTCTTCTCGACCTTGGTGATCCCCTTCGCAGGCCCCGAGGGACCAAACCTGAACGGCACCCGCATGATCGTCGATTACGTGCGGGTTTATGATCGCCCGGGCTATCTTGGATCGATCAACGGCAACTGGGGCACCGAGGGCAATTGGGGCGGCGGCGCGTATGCGAGAATCAACGACGCCGCGGTGTTTAACCGTCCGGTGGCGAATACCGCCGTCACCATCGCCGGGGTGTCGAAGGAGGCGAGGGAAGTTTACTTCGATCACCCCGCGCTGCCTTCCTTCACGTTTACGCCGCGCTCGGACTCCACGGCGGCGATCCTGCGGCTCGGGTCCGGTGGGGCCGGAGCGATCACGCTCAACTACACCGTTCCCTCCGCCCAGATCTTCAACCTGCCCATCGTGGCCGCGCGTCGGCTGACCTTGAGCAACTTCAGCTTCAAGCCGGGTGCCCTGCTGGATATCCGCGGACCCATCCGCGCGGATACGGCGGGCGAGGGCCTGGTGTTTTTCAACGACGGGCCCGTGGTCGCCCGGGCGCCGATCGAGAGCTCGATCGGACCAGTGGACAAATACGGAAACGGCGAGGCGACCTTGCAGGCGGCCAACGCGCACACGGAGCTCACCCGGGTGGTCGGCGGCACCCTGGTGGTGGCGGCGGATGGCGCGTTGGGGACCGTCGAGGCGGGGACGGAGACCGCGTCCGGGGCGACGCTTGCGCTGGCGGGCGTCACCTACACGGCGCTGGAGCCGCTGAGCTTGGCCGGAGCCGGGGTCGCCGGATCGGCTGGCGCCCTGGAAGCCCGGGGGGCGGTAGCCTCCAGCTTTGGCGGTCCCCTTACCTTGACGGCCAATGCCAGGGTAGGGGCGCGGGATAGCGGTGGTTGGTTGAGCCTCACGGGACCGATCGGTGCTTCGGTCGCCGGCCCTAGCCTGACCATCTCCGGGGCTGGGATGACCGTGCTTTCCGGAGCGATCAGCGAGCTGGGCAATCTCCACGTCACGGGGTCGGGCGTGGTTCGCATTTCCAACCCGTCGAGCACCTACGGGGCGGCCTCGTCGGTTTATGTGGGATCGGGCACGCTGTTGATTCCCATCGATGCCCCGAACAACGCCCCCGGGCCGCTCGGGGCCTCGTCTTTTCGGGTTCGGGTGGGCAGCACGCTCTCCCAGCCCGGCGACGACGCGGCCTTGTTGACGGAAGGCGCGGTGACCATCGGGCGGCCCTTGCAGATCGAGCCCCACAACCAGCCCGGCGTGTCCAAAATCGGCGGCAGCACGCCCCATGTGTCGGTCTTTGCGGGAGGCGTGTTTCTCGGTCGCGAGCTGACCGTCGAGGCGGTGCAAGGCGGCGAGGTGCTGATCCAGGGAGCCATGGTCGATTTCAACACCGCCGGCAGCGTGCGGAAGACGGGACTGGGACTGGTCCGGCTCTCCGGGACGAACACCTATCAGGGGCCGACCGTGATCGAGGCGGGGACTCTGTTGGTGGATGGATCGACGAGCTCGCAGAGTGCGGTCTCGGTGACCGGCGGATGGCTGGGTGGGCGCGGCACGATCGGCGGGGCGGTATCGGTCGGGGCCGGAGGCGGGTTGGCCTTCACGCTCGCCTCCGCCCCGGCCAGCCATCGGCCCCTCGCGATATCGGGCGGCTTGAGCATCGCCAGCGGCGCTCGGGTGGCGCTCACGCTTCTCGACGGCGCCGCACCGGGGACTTACACGCTGGCCCAGGTGGCTTCCGGATGGAGTGGAGCACTCCCCGCCCTCGAGCTGCCAGCGGGGTGGAGCGGCGAGATCGAAGTTGTCGGCGGAGCCTTGCGGGTGACGCTCGCGCAGCCGGCGGCTCCGGCGATCGCAGATTGGCGCCTGCAACACTTCGGCTCCGCCGAGTCGACGGGCACGGCCGCCTACGACGCCGACCCCGATGGCGACGGTGTGCCGAACCTTTTGGAGTATGCGCTCGGCGGTGAGCCCCTTTTGCCCAACTCCGCCATGCTGCCGCAGCCGGTGGTGATCGGCGATCGGCTGTCCATGCGGGTGCCCCGGATAGCCGACCCGAACCTGCTCTACCTGGTGGAGGCGTCGAGTGCGTTGACCGCCCAGAGCTGGACTTCGATCTGGTCGAGCACCGGGGAGGCGAACGCGGGAGGAACGGTGACCGTGGAAGACACCGCCACGGTGCATGAAGCGCCGCTTCGCTTCATGCGCCTGCGGGTGGTTTACGAGGACTGATACCACTCGCCCAAATGATTCAGATTTTAGCGCGAAGACGCTAAGGACCAAACCAAGGTCGAAACGTTTTGCGCGGCATGAGCCTTCGCGTCTCTTGGCGATCTTTTGAATTTTTTCAGACCGAGTTTAACCACGGATAAATACGGAGAGAGTCGGCTTATCCGTGTCCGTCCGGAGTTAACGCCTGCCTGTTTCCGCAGCGGCCTGATCGCTCGCCGCTCAGCGCCGCTCCTCGGAACGGAAGTAGAAAAAGAGGAACACATACATCAGGCAGGAGAGCACGTGCCACAGCGCGTGCCCTTGGAAGAGCGAGTCCGGCCCGGTGAATTTGTCCGCGATGTCCCAGGCGCGCACCTGGGCGCCCAGCACGAGGGCCAGTATCCCCGCGATGAACCAGCGAATCTGCAGGTGCCGGCCCGGCTGCACCAAGCTGACGCCGGCAAAGACGAAGAGCAGGCCGAAGAGATAGCGGGAGATCGCCGAGAAGGAGTAGTCCCACTTGTAGTAGGTGAAATACACCGACCCCGCTAGGACCAGGCCGCCCAGGATGGGCCAGGTGGGGAAGCCGCGGCGGGCCTGTATTCGCGGCAGCCAGCTGCCGAGCGCGAAGGAGGCCAGGCAGAGCAGGGTGGCATACATCGCGCCCACATCGCACTGCTGGCCGTAGCGGGTGAGCGAGGCGTGGAAAAAGCCGCTGCCGATGCCGAGGTAGAGGCCCGCCAGTCCGAACAAAAAGGTCTGCATGGGCGCGACCATGAGGTAGCCGCGCTCCAGCGGCAGCCGGCGCTTCCAGTCATGGATGGCGAGGGCCACGGCATAGAATCCGAAGCAGATATACACGAGGTTGGACCACGTGTTCATGCGGGTGCGGAACACGCTGTCGGGGTGGATGCGTTCCGCGTATTTCGGGTTGGTGAACTCCCGGGCCGGCACCCAATCCGCCCACACCGGCACATCCTTGTAGAGGAGGAAAATCCCGAGCAGCAGCACGAAGACCAACCCCGTGCCCCCGAGGCCGATGGCGTGGACCCAGCGCGGCAGGCGGTCCATTTTTAGACGTTCCGCCGTGTTGAGGCGCAGGCGTGATTCGATGGGGTCCGGCGTGGGGTGCATGGGTGGCGTGGCGCCGGGTCCGCGTGATCGCCCGAGGACGGGGGAGAGGACTGCCAAAGCGCGGAGTGGAGCCAACTGGATTTGGCCGCGGCAGGGAATGCGAATCCTGCGCCGCCCTCGTCTTCGTGTGCGTGGGCGGATGCTGCGGAGGCGCTTGGCGCGGAGGGCGTCAGGCGACGCGCGGGCGGCGGCGGAGCATCACGCTGGCCAGCGTGGCGAGACCGGCGAGGGTGGCGTAGGCGCCGGGCTCGGGAATGGCGGAGAGATCGAGGACGCCGTCGGTCTCCAGCCGGGAGGTGTTCCACACATAGCCGCCGACGGTCGGCAGGTTTACCTGCGCGAAGCTGCCGCCGATGCTAGTGGCCTGGAAAAGCTGGAAGGTGGCGGAGCCCGAGGGCGTCCAACCGCCATAGAGCACGACGTCGAGGATGCCGCCGAGCGTGAGCTGCCCGGCGCCCGAGACGTTGATCGCGTCGTAGCTGATGCCGCGCGCGGTGCCGCCGATCTCGATGAGCGTGGTGCCTTCGAGCACGGAGCCGGAGCCGATGGTGAGCAGCCCCGGGCTGTTGCCGGGGGAGAGCGTGCCCGCGAGCTGGAGCGCGCCGGTGAAGCTGCCCGAGCCGGAAAGGGTGGCGCCCGACGCGACTATGACGGGGCCGGTGCCCAGGGCGGAGCCGCTGCTGTTGTTCACGCGCAGATGGCCGGCGGAGACGGTGGTGGAGCCGGAGTAGGTGCTGGCGCCCGTGAGGGTGAGCATGCCGCCGCCGAGCTTGGTGAGCGAGCCGGTGCCGGAGATGCCGCCGGCATACGATATGGCGTCGGAGCGATTGAAGGCGAGGGTGCCGTGGTTGAGGATGGACGCGGTGGCGAGCGAACCGGTGGTGCCGCCGTCGCCCACTTGCAGAGTGCCGCCGGCGATTTCCAAGGTGCCGGTGAACGTGTTCGCGCCGGTGAGCGTCTGGGTGCCCGTGCCGGCCTTGGTGTAGTGGCCGGGGGCAAGCGGGGCGCTGTCGTTGTTGGCCAGCACGCCGCCGAAGGTGCCCGAGCCGTCGTTTACCCCGAAGGTGAACGCGGTGTAGCCCGCGACGCTGGAGCCCGAGCTAATGATGCCGCCGCCCGTGAGCGCGTCGACGCGCACGTTGGCCTCGTTGCCGGCGAAGGTGGCGCCGGCGGCGACGTTGAGGCCGGAGCGATTGTCGGTCCAATTTTCGTTGCCGCCGTTGCCGCCCACGAAGCGGCCCGCTTGGATGTCGAGGAGGCTGCCGCCGCCCAGCGCGAAGGTCGCTGCGGAGTCTGTCCAGCGCGCCCGGTTGGCGCCGCTTTTCACTAATGTGCCCGTGCCGGAGAAGGTGACGTTCGCGGAGTGGTCGCGATCGGCGGCGGTGGTCAACTCGAAGACCGCGCCCGAGGCGATGTTGACGGCGGAGGAACTCAGGTTGCCGGTGATGGCGAGGCGACCGCCGGAGACGGTGGTGGAGCCGGTGTAGGTGTTGGCGCCGGAGAGGATCTGGGTGCCGGTGCCCTCCTTGGTGAAGTTGGCGGCGAAGGTATCGTTGTTGGAGAGGACGCCGCTGAAGGTGCCGGAGCCGTTGTCGACGCCGAAGGTGAAGCTCTGGTAGCCGGCGCCGGAGAAGCCGGAGCGGATGGTGCCCGCGCCGCTCAGGGCGTCGACGCGCACGTTGGCTTCGCCGCCCTGGAAAAGCGCGCCGGAGGCGACGTTCAGATCGGAGAGATTGGAGGTCCAGACCTCGTTGCCGAAGTTGCCGCCGACCAGGGTGCCGCCCTGCACGTCGATGAGGGAGCCGCTGCCGAGGGCGAAGGTGGCGACGGTGCCTTGCCAACGTAGTTGGCCCTCGCCGGTTTTGCGCAGGGTGCCGGAGCCGGAGAAGGTGACGCTGGCGGTGTTTTGATCCCAGTCGCCGGAGGTGCGATCGTAGACGAGGGTCGCGCCGGACTCGATGGCGATGCCGCGGGAGGCGAGGGTGGAGCCGGCCACGAG
>JALOTV010000222.1 GCA_025457685.1 Opitutaceae bacterium | reverse complement strand
CCAGCTCGATGCCGAGGTGGCGGGCGAGGCGGTGGTGGCGGATGCCGTAGAAGGTCGCGAAAGCGCGGGCGCGGGCGAGCGGGGCTTCCAGCAGGGGCCCGGATGTGGCGCGCGGGCGGTGGGCGGCGATGAGCAAGTTCTTGGCGGTGTGCTCGGTGGAGACGAACTCGAAGACCTTGGAGCGGTAGCCCGCGCACTCGAGCAACTGGGCGCGGAGCGCATCGGTGACGAACTCGGCCTGCCGTTCCTGAAAAATGCCGTGGCGGAGCGCATCCGCCAGCACGGGAGGGGCGGTGAGCTGGGGGCGAAGCTCCTTCTGGCAACAGGGCGAGACGACGAGCAGGCGCGCCCCGGCCGCGTGGCCGGCGGCGAGCGCGTCGTCGGTGGCGGTGTCGCACGCGTGCAGGGCGATGAGCACGTCCAGCCCGGCGAGTGCGTCGTCGCGACCGGCCTCGGGCGTGGGGATGCTGCCTTCGACAAAGTTAAGGTGCCCGGAAAAGCTGCACTCGGCGGACACGCGGTTGGCCAGCTCGACGAGATCGCCGCGTCGCTCCACGCCAGTGATGCGGGCGCGGGGGCCGAGCAGGGCGGCGAGGGCGAAGGTCAGGTAGCCCTTGCCCGCGCCCATGTCCGCGATGCGCAGGGGGGCGGCTTGTTCGTCGCCGGAGTCGAGGCCCGCCTCGTCGAGCAGGGCGCGCAGGAGCTCGGCGAATTTTTCGATCTGGCGGAGTTTGTGGGCCATGCCCTCGCGCGGCTGGCCCTGCGCGTTGGTGACGCCGAGGGCGCGGAGCCAGGGGGCATCGGGGGCGAAGAGGCGGTGTTTTACGCGATCATTGCCGGCGGGCGGGGCGGGCGGGGCGGCGTCACATTGTTTCTGGCGGAGGCGCGCGGTGCCGTCGGGCCGCTGCTCGAACTGGGCGGTGAAAAGCGGGGTGAAGAGGTGGGCGTCGTAGAAGTCGCGCTCGAGCAGGCCGGCGATGGCGGCGAGCGCCTCGGCGGGCGCGAGGTTCTGGGTGACGTCGCGGGTGGCGTGGCGAAACACGAAGGCGAGGCGCGGTCCGGCGCGCAGGGCGACGGGGCGGACAAACACGTTGCGCAGGGTGGGGTCGGAGGCCGCGGGCCGGGGTTTGCCGAGGGTGAGTTTGAGGAGCGAGCCGCCGGCGACGGCGGTCTCGAGGAGGTGGTGGAAGCGGGCGGCGGCGTCGGCGGGCGGCATGGCGCGGGATCAGAGCGGGTTGGGCGTGGGGATGAATTCCCAGGGCAGCCCGAAGTGGCGGGAGGCGAGCTCGGCGAGGGCGCGCACGCCGTGGACCTCGGTGGCGTAGTGGCCGCAGCAATACAGGTTGAGCCCGTGCTCCTCGGCGAAGTTATACCACTCCTCGCGCAATTCGCCGGTCACGAGCGTATCCACGCCGAGGGCGGGCAGCTCGGGCACGGCGCTGTTGCCGCTGCCGCTGCAAAAGGCGATGCGGCCGGGACGGGCCGAGCCGTGCTCGACCGCGACGACGCGCGCGTAGTGCGCGCCGAGCGCGGCGGAGAGCTCGTCGCGCGAGCCGGCGTAGGGGGCGGTGCAGGCCACCGGCGCGCTGCCCGGCGGGGTGAGGAAGGTGGCGTCGGGCCGCAGGCCGAGCTGGCGCGCGAGGAGGGCGTTGTTGCCCAGCTCGGGGTGACCGTCGAGGGGCAGGTGGCTGGAATAGACCGCGAGGTCGCCGCGGATGGCGGCGGCGAAGCGCCCGTAGTGGGCGCCGGTGAGGGGCTGGGGCGGAGTCCAGTAGAGCCCGTGGTGGACGATGAGAAAATCCACCCCGGCGGCGGCGGCGCGCTCGAAGGGCACGCGGCCGGCGTCCACCGCCGCGCCGATGCGGGTGACGCGGCCGCGGTTTTCGAGTTGGAGGCCGTTCAGGGCGTTGGGGTGGTCCTTCCAATCGTGGCGGCGGGTGCTCTCATCGCAGAAACGGACGACTTCGGCTAGGGTGGGCATGGGTGCACGGTGGCGGCGGCGGCGGTCCGGGCGAGTCTGTTTTGGGTGGCCTTTCGCGGAGCGGATAGTTGCGTCGGTCGGATGTCGTCACACGCGTCCACCTCCCAGTCCGGCGCCCCGGGGCCGGTCGATCTGATCGCCGCCGCCACCGCGGGCTTCGCGGGGCGGCCCTCCTGGGACGACTACTTCATGGCGACGGCGGTGCTGCTGGCGACGCGTTCGCCTTGCGAGCGGCTCAACGTGGGCTGCGTGATCGTGAGCGGCGGGGAGCGGAAAAACCGTCTGATCGCGGCGGGTTACAACGGCTACCTGCCCGGCACGCCGCACACCTCGCGCGTGCGCGACGGCCATGAACAGGCGACGGTGCACGCGGAGCAAAACGCCATCGCCGACGCGGCCCGCCGCGGCAGCTCGGTGGAGGGGTGCACGGCCTACGTGACCCATTTCCCGTGCATCAACTGCGCGAAGATCCTGGCGGCGGCCGGCATCGCCGAGGTGCGCTACCGCATGGACTACAAGAACGACCCGCTGGTGGAGCCTCTGCTCAACGACGCGGGCGTGCGCATCGTGCGACTCTGAGCCGGATGGCCGGCGGAGCGGCCGGATGGGGCGGCGGGGAATTTTCCGCAAACGGGCTGGCGCGTCGCCGCCGGCGGGCTTTGCTGGCGGGGATAACGCCCATGACCCTGTCCGAAAAACGCCAAGCGCTGACCGATGACCTGACCACGCTCCCCGACGCGGAGGAGCGTTTCGTCTACCTGCTGGACAAGGCCAAGAAGTGGAAGCCGCTCGACGGCGCCTACAAGACGGACGAGCGCCTGCTGCCCGGCTGCGTGTCGCGCCTGTGGCTGTATCCGGAATTTCGCGACGGGCGCTGCTGGTTCGGGATGGACGCGGAGGCGCTCATCTCGAAGGGCATCGCGGCGGTGGTGTGCGGCTTCTACAACGGGGAGACCCCGGCGGACATCGTCGCGACGGAGCCGGACTTCCTGGCCGAGGCGGGCCTGACCCAGGTGTTGTCGGCCAACCGCAGCAACGCCCTGGCCAACCTGCGCAAGCGGATAAAAGCTTACGCGGAAAACTGCCTCGCCGACGCGCGGACGTGAGCGGGCTGGAGGCTGGGGGAGAGGCCTGAGACCTGAAAGCTGAGACCTGAAACCGGAGACCTGAGACCTGAGTTTCAGAACCGACCCGTTCCAGAGAACGCCTAGCTCTCGCGAGACCTCGTCCCGCTCGTTGTCTCTTCGTCCTACCTTCAGGTCTCAGGTTTCAGGTCTCAGGTTTTCCCCGTTGGCCCGTCGCCAATACCTAGTGCGGACCGTCGGAGCCGCGGGAGGCGTTGGCGGAGGTGTCTGCCGACGCGCCGTGGGCGGGGAAGCCCGAGCGCGAGCCGTTGCCGAAGGGCGAAGGGGTGTTGTTGGCGTGGGCGCGGCGCGCGGCGCGCCAGCTGTCGCGGTGCTTGCGGATCCAATCGAGCAGGGCGCGCTCGAAGCCGATGTCGTAGCCCAGCCGCTCGGATTCCAGCCATTTGTGCCGGAGAATCTCCTCACGCTCCGCGAGGAACTCCTGGTAGAGGCTGGATTGTTTCACGAATTCGCTGCCGCCGCCGGCGGAGTGCGAAGAGTGAGATGGGTGAGACATGGCAAGGTGTCGGCGGACGATAAATCCCGGCGGGAATCGGGCAACGTAGGATGGACCGCTTTTCTGTCAACGCCCGCGGCGCGCGCGGCAGGCGTGGTGCGCGGGAGGCGTGCGCAGAGATCGCAAAGAAGGCGGGGCGGCCCGCCCTTTACTTGTCGCGATAGGCGCCTTTTTCGGCGGCGGTGACGAAGCCCTCGGTGGCGCTTTTCAGCTCTTCCCAACGGGCGCGGATGGCCTTGGCCTCGGCGGCGGTGACCTGCTGGTCGGCGCTCGCGACGGTGATGGCGGCGAGCAGCTGGGCGAAATCGTTCACGATGGTGTTGGTGGCGGGCACCAGATCGCGACCGCTGGTCTTGGCGGGCGGGTTGGCGATGAAGAAGCCGCCGGCCTTTTCGCAGACCCAGTGGGCGATGCGCGTGTCGCCCGTGGTGCGGATGAGTTGTTCGATGCGATCGAGCGGGTTGCTTGAGCCGCTGCCGGCTACCTCGGTCGGTGGCTCCGCCCACTTGTAAATCAGCGAAAGCGACAGGTTCATATCCGCCGCGATTTGCTTCGCGCTGGTCTGTTTAAGGATGTCTTTCAGCAACTCGTGAGACTGCATCGAGCGAGGCTGAGCGTCCCATAAGCGCGACGCAAGGCCGGTCGCATTTATGCTAACGCCCGACTAATAAGGCTTTTTTCGGCGTGCCAAATTCACCCCCGACCGGCACTTTCCAACCTTTCGCATGAACATACACGAGTATCAGGCCAAAGCCTTGTTTGAGCAATACGGCGTCCCCGTCCCCAAGGGTGCCGCCGCCAAGTCGGTCGCCGAGTTTGATGCCGCGCTGGCGTCGCTCCCGGAAGGTCCGACGATGGTGAAGTCGCAGATCCACGCCGGCGGTCGCGGCAAGGGCACGTTTACCAACGGCTACAAGGGCGGGGTGAAGTTCTGCAAAACCAAGGCCGACGCGAAGGCGATCGCGGGCGAGATGCTCGGCAACACGCTGGTGACCATCCAGACCGGCCCCGCCGGCCGCAAGGTGCAGACCGTCTACTTCACGGTCGCGAGCGACATCAAAAAGGAATACTACCTCGCCGTCTTGCTGGATCGCGCCTCCTCCCGTCCCGTGATCGTGGCCTCCACCGAGGGTGGCGTGGAGATCGAGAAAGTCGCGCACGACACGCCGGAAAAAATCACCAAGGTGGTGATCGATCCCGCCTACGGCATCGCCGACTTCCAGCTCCGCCAGCTCATCTCCGCGCTGGAGCTGAGCGGCGCGGAAGCGAAGAACGCGGCCAAGCTGATCAAGAATCTCTACACCATGTTCTGGGAGACCGACGCCGCGATGGTGGAGGTCAACCCGCTCATCACCACGCCGACCGGCGACGTGCTCGCGCTCGACGCGAAGGTGTCGTTCGACAGCAACGCGCTCTACCGCCACCCCGAGATCGTGGCCCTGCGCGATCTGAACGAGGAGGACCCGAAGGAGATCGAGGCGTCCAAATACGACCTGGCCTACATCGCGCTCGACGGAAACATCGCGTGCCTGGTGAACGGCGCCGGCCTGGCCATGTCCACGATGGACATCATCAAGCACTACGGCGGGAACCCGGCCAACTTCCTCGACGTGGGCGGCGGCGCCTCGAAGGAGAAGGTCGTCGCGGCGTTCAAGATCATCCTCGGCGACGCCAACGTGAAGGGCATTTTCGTGAACATCTTCGGCGGCATCATGGACTGTAACGTGATCGCCGAAGGCATCGTGGAGGCGGTGAAGGAAGTCGGCCTCAAGCTGCCCCTCGTGGTCCGCCTCGAGGGCAACAACGTGGCGAAGGGCAAGGCCACGCTGGCCAGCTCGGGCCTCGCGCTCGTGAGCGGCGACACCATGGCCGACGCCGCGCAGAAGATCGTCAAACTCGTCGCCTAAAAA
>JALOTV010000425.1 GCA_025457685.1 Opitutaceae bacterium | reverse complement strand
GACCCAGGCGCGGCAGGTGCTGGAGCAACTCAAGCGGCCGGACGTGGACTTTATCCACGGGCTCTCGCCGGTGCTGGCGATCGAGCAGCGCACGGGCGGCGGGTCGCCGCGCTCGACCATCGCGACGGTGACGGAGATCGCGGACTATGCGCGCCTGCTGTGGGCCCTGCATGGGGAGCAGAGGTGTCCGAAAGATGGCGGGCGGGTTCTGAGGCGCTCCCTCGACGACAATGTGCAACACATCCTGACCGCGTGCGCGGGCGCGCGCATCATGCTGCTCGCGCCGGCGCTCAAGGCGCGCTCGAGCGTGCTGCGCGACGAGCTGCCCCGGCTGCGGCAGCGCGGGTTTCAACGCGTGCGCATCGACGGCGTGGTCAAGAACCTCGACGACCCGCACCTCGTGCCCAACGGCCAGGGCACGCGCGAGCTGGCGGTGGACATCGTGGTGGATCGGCTGGTGGCGGTGGCGGAGCAACGCTCGCGGCTGGCGGACTCGCTCGAGCTGGCGTTTCGCGAGGGCAAGGATCGCGCGCTGGTGCTGGCGCAGGTGCGCGGCGCGGCGAGCGCAGGCGCGGCGCGCGGAGGAGTGGCGCGAGGTGAACTTGTCGCAGTCCTTGGCGTGCGAGACGTGCGGGGATGTTTTTGAGAAACTCACGCCGAGGCATTTTTCCTTCAACCACCGCGAAGGCGCGTGTCCGGACTGCGACGGGCTGGGGCGGAAGCTGCGTTTCGTGCCCGAACTCATCGTGCCCGATCCGGCGAAATCGGTGCGCGAGGGCGCGATCAAGCCGTGGCGCATCGGCGGGAAAAATCTCATCATCAAACACAACGCGCTGCTCAAGCAGCTCGCCGAGCAGTTGCCCTACGATCCGGAGACGCCGTGGAGCGAGCTGCCGGAGGAGACGCGGCAGGCGATTTTGTTTGGCGCGGGCGAACGGCAGTTCGCGTTTAAACTGAAGCGCATGCGTGAGGCGCGGGCCATGCCCTTCGCGGGCGTGATCGCGGACCTGGAGGAGAGTTTTCGCGAGACGGACAGCGACGGGTTTCGCGCGCGGTTGACCACGTTCATGGTCAGCGGGGCGTGCCTGACCTGCAAAGGTGCGCGGCTGAGTCCGACCAGCCTGGCGGTGAAGGCGGGCGGGCTGGCGATCGGGGAATTTTTCGCACGCGACGTGGCCTCGGCGCATGCGTGGGCGGTGGGCTTGCACGCTGTGGCGGCGCACGAGGCGGTGCGCGAGATCGTGACCGGCATCGAGCAGCGGGCATGGGCTTGATGGGCGTGATCTACGTGCTCGACGAGCCCAGCATCGGGCTGCATCCGGCGGACAACGAGAAACTGCTCGCGACCCTCACGGAGCTGCGCGATCGAGGCAACACGGTGGTGGTGGTGGAGCACGACGAGGACACGATGCGCATCGCGGACGAGATCCTCGAACTCGGGCCCGAGGCGGGGGTGGAGGGCGGACGCATCCTTTTCCAAGGCACGCCGGCGGAGTTGATAAAAACCTCCGCGCGCGACTCGCGCACCGGGCCCTACCTCGCGCGCAAGCAGCGCGTGACCCGCGAGGCGAAGGCCAAGGCGGGCGACGGGCTTTTCCTCACCGTGCGCGAGGCACGGGAGCACAACCTGAATGGCGTGGATGCGCGCTTCCCGGTGGGGCTGCTCACGGTGGTCACGGGGGTGTCGGGCTCGGGCAAGAGCACGCTGGTCAACGACGTGCTCGCGGCGGCGGCGGCGCGCAAGCTGAACGGCGCGAAGAGCATCCCCGGCAAGCACCGGCATATCGAGAATCTGGATACGTTTGAGAAACTCGTGCAGGTGGACCAGTCGCCAATCGGGCGTTCGCCGCGATCGAATCCGGCGACCTACGTCGGGCTCATGGATCCGCTGCGCGATCTCTTCGCGATGGCGCCGCTGGCCAAGGTGCGCGGCTACACGGCGAGCCGGTTCTCCTTCAACGTGCGCGGCGGGCGCTGCGAGCGCTGCGCCGGCGACGGGGTGATCAAGCTCGACATGCAGTTCATGGCCGACGCCTACGCGCCCTGCCCGAGCTGCGGCGGGCGGCGGTTTAACCGTGAGACGCTGGAGATTTTGTTTCACGGCAAGTCCATCGCGGACGTGCTGGAGATGACGGTGCGCGAGGCGATCGGGTTGTTTAAAAACATCCCCAAGATCATGGACAAACTGGAGACCCTCGCGGCGGTGGGGCTGGGTTACCTGAAGCTCGGGCAGAGCGCGACCACGCTCTCGGGCGGCGAGGCGCAGCGTCTGAAGCTCTCGCTTGAGCTGAGCAAACGGCAGCAAGGCGACACGCTCTACATCTTGGACGAGCCGACCACAGGTCTGCACTGGGTGGACATCCAGCACCTGATGGACCTGCTCTTCAAACTGCGCGACGCGGGCAACACCCTCATCGTGATCGAGCACAACCTCGACGTGATCAATCTGGCCGACTGGGTGATCGACCTCGGGCCGGGCGGCGGTGGCGCGGGCGGCGAGATCGTTTATGCCGGGCCGCGAGCGGGTATCGAGAAGGACGCGGGGGCCGCGAGCGGGTATCGAGAAGGACGCGGCGACGAAGGGCGGGCGTTCGCTCACCGGCGTGGCGTTGGCGAAGTGGGCGGCGAGCGGGCGGGCGGGGAGCTGAATTTTTTTGACGCGAAGTCGCGAAGAACGATCCGAAGATCGCAAAGGTCGGACTTTTATCGGCGGAGGGTTTTGCGCAGCTGGGTGCAGCCGCAGCCCTCGTCGCCGGAGCCGCAGCCGGTCCGGGCGCGGCGGTGTTTGCGCCAGGCGCGCACGAGCAGGTAGGCGGCGGCGAGGGCGACGGTGGCGAAGACCAGCAGGGACTGGGTGGCGGGGGACATCAGCGGGCGGTGAGGCTAGTAGCCGAAGGCGCGGCCGATTTGGTAGAGGACGAAGCAGGCGAGCCAGGCGGTGCCGGTCATGTAGCCGAGCTGGAAGAG
>JALOTV010000221.1 GCA_025457685.1 Opitutaceae bacterium | reverse complement strand
AGAAAATCCACGTGGTCCCGTCGGGTCCAGAACTCCCCCGTGGCGTCCAACTCGAAGTCGGAGAGCACGGTGGCTATGCGCAACATCGCGGGCTCGACCTCGAGGATGCGGGTGGCGCCGCTCACGCCGCGCTCCTGGCGGAAGTAGAAATTCACGAAGAGCTGGCGGTCCCCGTGCTTGAGGGCGAGCACCGCGTTCTCCTCGTCGGCGAAGGCATAGTCGGGCTGGCCACGGGTGGCGGGAATACGCGCGGGGCTCGGCGGGAGCAGCTTCACCGTCTCGTATTCGTCGATGTTGCGCATCATGCCAGTGGTATCGGTATCGTCGATACGGCGGGCGAGACGCGGGAAGTATTGATTGTCGGCAAGCATCTGCTGGACGGCGCCGACAGATACGAGGTCCTGGCTGTAGGCCGCGATGGCCATCCACCAATCCTCCCGGATGTCGGAGGCGATATACGCCGCGCTTTCCTTGGGGAAACGGGCGTTGCGGTTGTCGATTTCACTGGTCAGCCGCATGGACCGGTAGCCATCCGCGTCCACGCTGGGATAACGGAAAAAGAGACGCTGGGTCTGGAGCTTCACCAGTTGCTCGCGCAACCGAGGATCGCCGCTGAGTTCGGCCATGTCGCGCGTGAATTTGAGGATGGTCTCCCCGTAGGTGCCGACCCAACCGAGTTCGCGGGAGATACCTTTGCGGGATACGAGGAAGTAGTCGGCACCATATCGCTTGTCGCTGCCGCCGTCGGGCAGATCGTTGCCGGTCCAGGGAATGATGCCGGCAGCCTCGTGCAGGTAGCGCAGAGCCTGAGCTTCGGGCAGGGCTCGGCTTGGCTCGATGAGGGCGAGACCGCGGTTGGCGGTATAGATACCGAAGTCCACGATCATGGACTGGTTGGTGTAGGGGCGTCGTCCGGTGCGGCGGTTCCAATCCACGCTCGCTTGGAGAAAACGCGCCCACGCCTCGCGGCGGGTCATGCGTGTTTTTTCACCCGAGAGCTTGGGCACGACATGCGTGGCGTCCGAGTTGATGTCGGGATGATGGACGACGGGAACGAAGGGGTGCTCCACGGGAACGTCGATCAGCTCTTCGAGCGCCCGCTCCAGCAGCGGATCCGGGCCGATGCGAGCGATGGCTTCCCCGAGCGGGCCGGCGCCGGTCCATTGCGGGCCTATCCAGCCCGGCACCATGAACTCGTCGGCGGCGCGCAGCAGGGCCGCGATGGTCGCGGGGTTTTTATACGCCACGGTCCAGGGCGTGTGGTAAGCCTCGGCGAGCAGCAGAAGGCGCTGATCGGCGCCGCGGGCTCCGGGACGGGCGGGATTTTGATCGGCGAGCAGTCGACCGAGACGCGAGTTCACCGTGCCGCGCATCTTTGCCATAATCTCGTCGCCGGAAAGAGGCGGGCGGAGCTTGTCGGCGGGAGCCAAGCCCTGGCGTTCGTCCGCGGGCGGCTCGAAGCGGGCTGCGGTATGGGTATAGACGCGATAGATGCCGCGGCTCGCGACGGTGAAGCTTTTTTGCTTCTGCTGGAAAGTCTGGCCGTAGGGCCACATGCGCCCGAGGGCGGCGATCTTCAAATCCACCTCGGTTTTGCCCTGGGTATGGGCCAGCGGAAGGGCGACGGTCTGATAAACGAAGCGATCAAGGTAGAGCGGATCGTCGTCCGATTGATTGAGGACGTCGTGATCGCCTTCGTGCCGATAGCCGACCTGCAGGTTGCCATCGAGAATGAGAAGAAGACGGCCTCGCTCCATGCCCCGGTCGGAGCCCCATAGCTTCACGGTGACGTAATTCTGGCGCACGGGATCCACCTTGAGGTGAAAACGCACGAAGCCGCCGTTGTGGGATACGGGGGAAAGCGGCAGCAGGCGGCGGGCGGGTTCGCCGAGACCGCCGGCAAGCGTCTCGCTGGATTCGGAGGAAAGCCGATGGGTGAGTTCGGATGCAGGATCGCCAAGAACGAGCGTGTCCAACACGCCACCGGCAAGGCTGCGAAGCGGGGCCATGGCCAAGCCGGCGGCGAAAAAAAGCGCCGCCATGCGCCAGACTTGGATTAAAATTCGGAGTGTCATGAGCGAAGGTCGAGGTTGTGAACTTGTGGGGAAAGTGGACTGAAGTCGGCACTCGTCAGCATGCGCGATTCGCCGGCCGCCAGCGCCAGATTTAGGACGCAAGCGCCGAGATGAAAACGCGCCGCGCGTCCAGCCGTTGAGCGCACGCGAGCCTGATCGAGGCGGCCCTCCCTCCACGTGAGGTCGATTTCAAAACCACCCCTTGCGCGCAGACCGGTGACCGATCCCTGCATCCAGGCGGGCGGCAGCGCCGGCAGAAGAAACACGTCAAACCCCAGCGCGGCGGCGTCCGATCCGGGCGCGAGGGAGGCGAGCCGTGATTGTAACAACATTTCGGATACGCCGGCCGTCGCCCCGAAGTTTCCGTCTATCTGAAAAGGAGGATGCGCGTCGAAAAGATTGGGGTAGCTGCGGTCCGGGCGAAGCAGGCGGCGAAGGGTTTTGTGGGCGCGTTTTCCGTCGCCTAGACGGGCCCAGAGGTTGATGCGCCAGCCTATGCCCCACCCGGTGGCGAAGTCACCGCGAAGCTCGAGCGATCTGCGGGCGGCCTCGAAGAGGGAGGGCTTGTCCTCGCGATTGATCTGAGTGCTCGGGTAGAGCGCATAGAGATGCGAGACGTGCCGGTGTTCGGGCTCGGGGGCATCGAGATCCCAATCCTCCAGCCATTCCTGCAGCTGGCCGGCCCTGCCCACGCGATCCGGCGCGAGGCGGGCACGGGCGGCGCGCAAGCGGGCGCGCAGCTCCTCGTCGATCCCCAGAATGGCGGAGCCGCGAATCACCGCCTCGAATAGATCGCGCAGGATTTGCCGGTCCATGGCCGGACCGACGCAGACGGAGACGCCGGGACGATGGGCGTTTTCCGGCGACATCGAGGGCGAGGTCACGAGCAATCCGCTCGCGGCATCCTCGACCAATGTATCGAGGAAGAAGACGGCGGAATCGCGCATCATCGGGTAGGCGCGGGCAAGGAAGCTATCGTCGAGACCGTGCAGGTAATGTTCCCACAGATGCGTGCAAAGCCAGGCGCCCCCGGTGGGCCACAAGCCGTAAATCGCCCCGTCTATCGGAGCGGTTGCGCGCCAGAGATCGGTGTTGTGGTGAACGACCCATCCATGGGCTCCATAGTGGCGGGATGCGGTGCGGCGACCGGTCTCGCTCAAATCGCGGATAAGATCAAAAAGGGGTGCATGCAGCTCGGCGAGATTGGCGACCTCGGCCGGCCAGTAGTTCATCTCCGTGTTGATGTTGATGGTATATTTGCTCTGCCAGGGCGGGTTGAGCTCGGAGTTCCAGATGCCCTGGAGGTTGGTCGGCTGGGAGCCAGGGCGGGACGAGCAGATCAGCAGATAACGGCCAAAATGATAAGCGAGGGCGGCGAGCGAGGGGTCTTCGCGCACGGCCGATTCGCGGATGCGCTCGTCGGTCGGCAGATCGGCGGCATCGCCAGCACCGACATCAAGCAGGGAGCGGCGATAGAAGCGACGATGCTCGGCCACATGGTCTGCCAGCAGCCCATCGTAGGATCGGGCGGCGGCAGCGGCGAGGCGCTCGGCCACGATGACAGAGGGATCCGCGGACAAGTCGTCGTGGCGGACGAAATTAGTGGCGGCCGCGAGAAGGACGGTGACCGTCCGAGCTCCTGAGATATGGAGCCGACCGCCCTTGGCCGACACGGTGCCGCCGTCGTGCAGCAGACGGACGCGCGCCTCGAAGCGGATGGCCGGGGCGATGCCGTTGGCGGAAGAGGGGCAACCGACGAGCACCAATTCACCTGCGTGGTTAGTGGAAACGGTCGTGTCGGTATGCGGACTGGAGAAGTCGATGGTGAGATCCAGCCTCGCCTGTTCGCCCTCGGCGGTGAGGCGCACCACGAGAACCTGATCAACGGGGCTCACAAAAATCTCGCGGCGATGAACCTGGCATTCACGGCCGCGAACGTAATCGATCTTGGCCACGGCACGGTCGAGATCGAGTTCGCGGCGGTAATCGGACACGGAATGGCCTCCGGGGAAAATGAACAGAAGGTCGCCGAGCGGTTGATACGGCGTCTGCCGGGCCGGACGCCCCAGCAGACGCGCGTCGGCCAGTTTTTGGGCCTGCTCGTAATCGCCGTCAGCCAAAAGGCGCCGAACCTCTCCGAGCGCGGGCAGAGCGTCGTCATGCGTCGGATCGTAGGGGCCTCCGGCCCAGACGGTGTCTTCGTTCAGCTGGATGCGCTCATATTCCGCGCCGCCGAAAACCATCGCGCCAAGGCGGCCGTTACCGAGCGGCATGGCCTCCACCCAGGCGTTGGCGGGCCGCGCATACCAGAGCGTATGCGCACTTCGGTCGGGGAGTGCTTCGACCAAGCTTGGGCTGGTTGGGGAGGCTCGGCCGGATTTCATGACGGCAAAAAAGTGCGAGGATGTCGGAGCGCGGGGATAAGGATGCCGTGAAGAGCATAGCAGAACGCGGCGGAGATGACGATGGACGCAACCGATCTATTTAATGTATGAAACATGCATGGACTTCAGGGTTTCGCACGAGGAGTGGCACCGTTCTCCGGTCGCACCCACGCCGCAGGTCATCACCTGCGCGCATTGCATCCTCACCGAGTGGGAGCATGAACGCATTTCGACGCCTTACTGGCGTTGGTATTGCAACGACCGGGAAGGGGCTTGGATTTTAATGAATAAAAAACGCACCTTAATAGCCCCGGGGCGCGTCATACTCATTCCGCCGCACACGTCTTTCGGCACCGGATGCAAGGGGCCGGTGGGGCATTTGTTCATGCATTTCGCGCTCGCGCTGGACCAGACGGTGCCGGCCGGACGGCTTTTCGAGCGCGTGCCGGCGGACGCGGAGCAAGCCTCCATCGAGCAACTGGTGGCGGAGCTCAAAGCGAACGATGGCTCGCTGCGGATTTCGTTTTTGGCCCAGGCGTTGGTTAACTCGGCCTTGGCCGCCATACCGGATGATTACTGGGGCGGCCGCGCCGCCGATCCGCGCATAGACGAGGCGGTGCGCACGCTGCGCCGAGACGCGGAAGCGGACAACGCGAGCCTAGCCAGGGCGGCGGGCATGAATGTGAACGCCTTCATCCGCAAGTTTCGCCAAGCCACGGGACACTCGCCGCACAACTATCGCCTACGCCTGAGGGTGGAGCAGTGCTGCGCTTGGTTACGCGAGAACGGCATGAGCATCGAGGCGGTTGCCGCGGCGGCCGGGTTTTGTGATCGCTACCATTTTTCGCGAGTGTTCAAGCGGATCATGAACACCACCCCTGCGGAGTTTCGCCGCCGTTCCGCCGGTCGCTAAGGCCACCTTCGCGATTGCCCCTGATGGACAGATACGGGCAATCCATCGCGAATACCGACGCGGTCGTCGAGGCGCTGTCTTCAAAATAGGCCGGTGCTCCGTGAGCGGGAAACCAAGCTCGGCCAAGGCACCCGAGGTGGAGGCGGGCCAGCGGCCCGTGCCACCGAG
>JALOTV010000220.1 GCA_025457685.1 Opitutaceae bacterium | reverse complement strand
TCCACCCGCCCCGGCTACGTCGAGGTGGACCGCCCCACCGAGATCGCCCGCACCGCGCCCGTGCTCCGCGCCCTCGCCGCCGAGTTCCCCGCCCTGCCGCTCTCGATCGACACCTACCACCCCGAGGTAGCCGCCGCCGGCCTCGACGCCGGCGCCCACATCCTGAACGATATCCACGGCCTCCAAGGCCCCGGCGGCCCCGCCCTCGCCCGCCTCGCCGCCGAGTCCGGCGCGGCCCTCGTGCTCATGCACCACGACGCCACCCTGCGCGAGGCCGCGCCCGACGCCGATCCGCTGCCGCCCGTGCTCGCCTTTCTGCGCCGCTCCATCGACCTCGCCCTCGCCACCGGCGTGCCCGCCAACCGTATCGTCATCGATCCCGGCATCGGCTTCGGCAAGACCCAGCCGCAGAACGTCGCGCTCCTCGCCCGTATCCACGAACTCCATACGCTGGGTCTGCCCGTCTTGCTCGGCGTCTCCCGCAAATCCGTCTTCGGCCACCTTCTCCCCGAACTCGCCACCCCCGCCGACCGCCTCGAGGCCACACTGGCCGTCACCGCCCTCGCCACCCGAGCCGGCGTGCGACTCCACCGGGTCCACGATGTCGCCGCCAACCGCCGCGCCGCCCGCATCGCCGCCGCGCTGGCACCTTCGCTTTAAACATGCCGCAAAGCGGTGCCGGCTCTTGCCGGCACGCGCTCACGCTTCGGTGCTGCGACGCCAATCGACCAACTCGAGCTGGATGCTCTTGCGGTCGTTGAAAAAATTCCACGCCAGCTCGATCGCCAGATCGATGGGTTCGCCCACCGGAGGCAGGCGATCAGCCATCTTCCATGCCACGCCAAACAGACGGCGACGTCCGTCGCCGATCTCCAGCGCGAACCGGAAATGCGCGCCTTTGAAAACCTCGGGGCGCTGGCGCAACACCACTCCGTGCAGGCCGAACTTCGGCTCCGGATTCGCCTGTCCGAACGGGTGCATGAGCGCGAGTTCGTCCATCAGCTTTTCATTTATCTGCTCCGGACGCAGCCACGCAGAAATAGGCAACTCGGGCTCGACCACGCGACCGCCGGTCCAGGCCCTTACCCCCTCGGCAAAGCGCACGCGGAAAATCTCCAATTTGCTTTTGGCCAGGGCCACGCCGACCGCCATCGGATGCCCGCCCCAGCTTTCCAGCAGGTCGGCGCAACCGCCCAACACTTCGACAAGGTTGATACCGTCCACGCTCCGTCCCGACCCCTTGGCCAAGGCACCTTCGTTGCCCAGCACGATGCAGGGACGATGATACTTGCGCGTCACCCGGCCGGCGACGATGCCAACCACGCCGGGGTGCCAGCCATCGGCGTAGAGCACGATGCCGGCCTGATCGAGATACTGGGTTTCGATCAAACGCTCGGCCTCCTCGATGATACCGCGTTCGATGTCCTGCCGCTCGCGATTGAACGAATCGAGCTGCTGCGCCGTCTCGCGACAAAACCGGACGTCGTCGCTTAGGATCAATTCCACCGACAAGGCCGCGTCCGCCAGACGACCGGAGGCATTGATCCTCGGCCCGAGCCGGAAGGAGATATCCACCGGCATTAGGTCCTGCCCGGGCCGCACCCCGGCCACGTCCATGAGAGCGCGCAGCCCGGGCCGCGCTGCATCCTTCAGGGTGCGCAGGCCGTAGCTAGCGAGGATGCGATTTTCTTCCTGCAGCGGCACGAGGTCGGCCACCGTGCCCAGCGCCACGAGATCCAGATAGTCGCGCAATTTCACCGCCTGGGCCTCCGCGTTGCCCTCGGCGCGAAGCTCCTTCACCAGGCCGTGCACGAGCTTGAACACCAGCCCGACCGTGCACATGTGCCGCCAGGCCTCGTCGCCCGGTTCGTCGTGCGCATGGGGATTGATGAGGATGCCGTGCTCCAACGCCTTCTCTTTCGAGCGGTGGTGGTCCACCACGATCACGTCCACGCCGAGCGAGTGCAGATAATCGACCTCCGCGTGGGAGTTTGTGCCGCAATCCAGCGCGATGAAAAGCGACGGGCGCCCCGGCTCGAGCGCGCGGTCTATGGCGCTGCGCGACAGGCCGTAACCATCCTCCATGCGCCGTGGCACCACGAAACGCGGCCGCGCACCGAAACGCCGCAGTATGCTGACGAGCAGAGCGGTGCTGCTAACGCCATCCACGTCGTAGTCGCCGAGCACCACGATCTCTTCGCGATCGGCCAGCGCGCGACGCAGCCGGGCCGTCGCTCGTGCGAGATTGCGCAGCAAAAACGGATCGGCGATGCGCGCGAGGGCGGGCTTGATGAACGCCTCGGCCGGACCGGGCTCGGTCATGCCGGCGCGCAGCAGCAGCTCGGCCAGCACCGGGCTGATGCCCAGCGCGGCGGTCAAGGCCGCCACCTTTTCAGGCGGCGGCGGATTGTGTATCCAACGCATGGTGACAACGGGCGCGAGCACGCCGGTTCACCGGGCGCCGACCAGCGGGCTCCCCATGGGGAACGCCGCGGCGAGACGCGCCGGAAACCGACGCCTGATCGCGCAAACGTGTTACTCGTTGATCGGCTTGGCGCCGGAGATCTTGGAACCCACGTCCCAGTCGTAGACCGGCTTGGCGTCGTGGCTCTTCTCGACATGGCCGCGATCACCCTTGTGCCACCAGTAGAAAATGGGGCTGGCGATGTAGAGCGAGGAGAAGGTGCCGGTGACGACGCCGATGATAAGGGTGATGGCGATGTCGCGGATTTCGCCGCCGGCCACTACCGCCAACACGATGGCGGTGAGGAAAGTCGTGCCGCCAGTGATGATGGTGCGGGACAGAGTGAGGTTGAGCGACCGGTTGATGATATCGCGCAGCTTGCTGTGCGGATCGAGGCGCAACTCCTCGCGGATACGGTCGAACACGACGATGGTGTCGTTAATCGAGTAACCGACAATGAGCAGGATGGCCGCAACCATGGCTGCATTGAACTCGCGGTCTAGCACCACGAAGATGCCGATGGTCATGAGCACGTCGTGCAGCGTGGAGAGCACCGCTCCCATGCCGTAGCCCATCTCGAAGCGGAAAGCGACGTAGACGAGAATCAGCACGAGCGACCAAAAGATCGCCCAGCCCGCATTGCTCCGGATCTCCTCGCCCACGCTGGCGCCGATGCGCGACTCTCCGACGAGTTGAAGCTTCGCGTCAGGATGGGCTGTGCGCAGCGCATCCACCAAGGGTTTGGCCTGGTCGAATTTGGTGACGATGCGCAACAACTCCTGGCCCGCGCCGATCGGCTGGGTGTAGGACACGTTGACGTCATCGATACCCTGCGCGGAGGCGACGGACCGCACATCCGCGATACTCAGCTTCTCGGTGAACGAGAGCGTGACTTCGTCACCGCCCGTAAAATCAATACCGTAGATCTTGTCGCCCTTGACCACGACGGTGGCCACGCCCGCGAGCACGATTGCCCAGGAAAGGATAAAGGCGGGCTTGGCGTATTTGAGGAAATCGTAGCTCGTCTTTTGCAGGACCGAGAACATCGGCATCTTCTTCATGTAGCCACCGTTGATGGCGACATCGAGGAAGAGTCGGCTGATCACCAGCGCGGCAAACATGGTGGAGAAGATACCAATCATCAGCGTGACGCCGAAGCCCTTCACCGGACCCGTGCCCAGGTAGAACATGATAGCGGCGGTGATGAGGGTGGTAAGATTGCCGTCCAAAATGGCGGAAAACGCCTTCTCAAAGCCGGCCTCGAGCGCGGACGATAGCGATTTACCAAGCTTCAACTCTTCGCGCATGCGCTCAAAGATCAGGATGTTCGAGTCCACCGACATGCCGATGGTGAGCACGATGCCGGCGATGCCGGGCATGGTCAGGGTGGCGCCAATGCTGGCCATCACGCCGAGAATGATGACCACGTTCAGGGTCATCGCGATGATGGCGAGGAATCCGCCCGAAGTGTAGAAAGCGACGATGAAAATCGCCGTGATCGAGGTGCCGATCAGGAAGGCGAGCGTGCCGCTCTTGATCGAATCGGCCGCCAGCGTGGGCCCGACTTCGTATTGCGTCTGAACCGCGAGGGGAAGGTCGAGCGGGTTGTTGAGCACGTTGGCGAGTTCCACCGCCTCAAGCTGGGAGAATTGTCCCGTGATCTCGGCCGAGTCGCTGTTGATCTCACGCTCGACTCCGGGAGCGGAGTAGAGGCGACCATCAAGCACGATGGCGAGCTGGGCGCGCGCGCTGGAATCGCCCGAGCGCTGGATGAGTTGCTCAGTGAGCTTGGCCACTTCGCGAGTGGCGGCGGCAAACTGGCGCTGACCGTCGGAGTTGAACTTGAGGATGATCCGGTAGCGGCCGAACTCGTCCATGGTGACGAAGGCGTCGCTGACGTTTTCCCCCGTCATCTCCCAAGTGCGCTTCACGAAGAGCTCGGTCTCGATCGTCTGGCCGGTGCGGGATTCCTGTTCGAGCACCTTGACCTCGTAACCCGGAGGCGTGGCCACGTCGGGTCCCGGACGGGAAAACGGATAGACGAGACGGAAATCGAGGCGGGCCGGCTTTTTGACCGACTCCAACACCTCGGGGTTGTCGCGGGTGTTCACGCCGGGCAGCTGAACCTCGATGCGGTTGTCGCCGATGGGGCGGATCAAAGGCTCGGCCACGCCGAGCCCGTTGATGCGATCGCCGATGATCTGGATGGCTTTGCCCAGTTTTTCGCGACGTTCGGTTTCGGCGACTCCGGACGCGGCCGACTCATCGACTTCGAGCACGAAGGCCACGCCACCCTTAAGGTCGAGGCCGAGTTGCAGGCGCCCTTTAGACTTCGACAGAAGATGGTTGAGCAACTCGTTGTTCCGCTTCGTCACATTGGTGAGCGAGGGATCCATCTTCGCGCCGGGGAAATATTCCTTGGCGAGGTCGATACGGCGCTCATTCGCGATATCGCGCAGGGCGACGAACACCGAGGGCGCCTGCTTGGCGTCGAAACGCGCCTTGGACTCGTCGAGCAAAGCCTGGAATTCGGCATTCTTGGTTTCGACTTCGCTCGCGATGTAGGTGGGGACATCGCGGTCTTGCAGGGGCATCAACGAAAGGACGGCCCACAGCACGATGGTGAAGCTCAGGACGAGCTTCCACAGGTTGCGTTTAAGCATGGTGTTTATTGGTTTAAAAAACGGTTTCGCCGCGCGCTATCGCATGGCGACATAGAAGGGGAAATTGGGGCAAACATCAGCCGGCGCGCTCGCCGACTAAAACGGCGCGGCACCGGTGGACCCGGCGCCGCGAAAGTAAGCTGACGATAGAGCCGCTTAGGACTTCTTCTTCACCACATCGGTGATGAAGGACTTGGCCACCTCGACCTTCACGCCGTCGGAGATGCGAACCACGAAACGGTCGTCCTTCTTGCTGGTGATTTCGCCGTAGACACCGCCGGCCGTGAGCACCTCGTCGCCGCTCTCCAGCTCGCTGATCATCTTGGCGTGCTGCTTCTGCTTTTTACGCTGCGGGGCGATGATCAGGAACCACATCGCCGCGAACATGAAACCGATGAAGATCAGGTTCATCATGCCGGC
>JALOTV010000219.1 GCA_025457685.1 Opitutaceae bacterium | reverse complement strand
GCGTGCGCAACGCCGGCCTGAGCGGCGAAGGCGTGATCGACGGCAACGGCGGAGCCTTTTTGCAAGGCGCGCCCGAGCACTCGCGGCGTCCCTTTTTGGTGCGGCTCGTCCACGCGCGCGGCGTGACCGTGCGCGGACTCACCCTGCGCGCCTCGGCGGCGTGGACGGTGCACCTGCTCGACTGCGAAGACGCGCTGGTGGAGGACGTGACCATCGACAGCCGGGTGAACGAGAACAACGACGGCATCGACATCGACAGCAGCCGGCGGGTGACGGTGCGGCGTTGCAAAATCTACACCGACGACGACGCGGTGTGCCTCAAGGCGACCAGGCGCGAGCCCTGCGAAGACATCCACGTCCACGACTGCGAGCTCTCCACCGAGTGCGGCGCGTTGAAGCTCGGCACGGAATCCTACGGCGACATGCGCCGGGTGCGCATGCACGACATCCACATCCGCTACGCGGCGACCTGCGCGATCAAGGTGCTCAGCAGCGACGGCGCGGTGATCGAGGACGTGGATATCCGCGACGTGCGGGCCGACCGCACCACCGGCCCCATCTTCATGCGCCTCGGCGCGCGCGGGCGCACCTACGCGAAAGGCGACGCGCCCAAGCCGGCGGGCCGCCTGCGGCGGGTCTCGATCAGCGGGCTGCGCGCAAACGTGTTTCAGCCGGACGCGCCGAGCCTGCAGCACTTCACCAAGGAGTTGATGCCGCCGGCGGCGTTTTCGGGCGTGTTGCTCACCGGCGTGCCGGAGCAGGCGCTGGAGGAAATCACCCTGCGCGACTGTGAGATATCGTTGGTCGGCGGCTACGCGGAGCCGACTCCCCCACCCGCTCCGCCGGAACAGCCGGCGATGTATCCCGAGCACTTTTACTTCGGCGTGCTCCCCGGCGCGGCGGCCTACGTGCGCCACGCGCGCGGCGTGAGTTTCGAGCGGGTGAAATTCACCCTGCAATCGCAGGACACCCGCCCGCCGGTGGTGACGGAGGACGCCCCCGATTTTCGCGAGATCGGCCCAGAGGCTTAGGCCTGAGTGTAGACAAAACCTGCCGCCAGCCGTGAGTGCGGCCGGCGGCTTGTAAATTTTTAGTGATTGTCCGGCCGGGCGGCGGCGCTTGGATACGACGATGCGTTTACCCCAATCCCGACGCGGCGGGAATCAATGGATGGCTTTGTGGCTATGGCTGGTCGTGCTGATCGGCTTGCTCGGCATGGCACCGGAAGGCCTGGCCGAGACGCGCGTGCTCGCGCTGCAGATCAACCAAAACCGCGCCATGGGCGTGGTCAACCTGCCCAAAGGCACGACGACCTACACGCTGCAAAGCTCGTCCAAAGGCGGCGTGTGGACGGATGTGGAGACGCAGGCGGCGCGCCCGGGGCGGAGGGTTTTTCGCCTGCCCGCCGACTGGCAGCGCAAACGCTTCCGCGTGGTGGTGAGCATCGACCAGCCCTCGCGCACAAAATTCCCGCAGGCGTTTTACCGCGGAGCCAATTCGTTTCAGCCGAGCCGCATCGCCGGGGCAAATGATCCGGTAATCGGCACGCGCGAACGCGCGCTGGCTGCCCAGATGGTCGCGATGTCCACCGAGGTGGTGCCCGACTCCGCGCCCCAGGCCCAGCCCGTCGAGGCGGACATCTGGAAAATCTCCGGCTCCACCGCCTACTTTTTCAACCAACTGCGCGGCTTGCAGGTCATCGACCTGACCCGACCGGAAGACCCCGCCTTGATCGCCGCCCTGCGGCTTCCGGCAGTGGGACAGGACCTCTACCTGCTGCCGTCGGGCGAAGGTTATCAGGATGTGTTGCTCATTGCGACCGATGCGCGTCGTGACGGCGCGAATCCGGCGTCGCGCCTCCTGGTCGTGCGCGTCGAGGACGGCACGGCCCGGATCGTCCACGAGGCGGGCCTCGAAGGTTCGGTGGCGGACAGCCGCATGCTGGGGCGCCGGCTATTTCTGTGCGCCACGCAGGGCGCGGGCACCACGGTATCGGATTGGTGGATACCGGAGGACGCCGCGCCCGCCAAGGGCGCCGAGGTCGCGCTAGCGGGCGGCTTCGGCACGCTCGCGGCCGGCGCAGACTGGATCGCCGTCGCCATGTCGCCCCGGAACGACTGGAGCCGCTCCGAGGTCAGCGCGTTCCGGCTGCGGCCGGACGGCCTCGAGGCGCTAACGGCGGCCCCTGTGGCGATCGGCGGCCGGATAAACGACGCTTACAAACTCCAGTGGAGCGACGGTGTGCTAACCACCATCGCGCAGCGGTGGGACTGGGGCGAGGTGCGCGGGCCCGTGACGCGACTCGAAACGTTTGAGGCCAACGGCCCCGATGCGCCGGGCACGCGCCTCGGCGAGCTGGAGCTGGCTCGCGGCGAGACGCTGCACGCCACCCGCTTCGCGGGCGACAAGGCGTATATCGTCACGTTTTTCCAAAAGGATCCGCTCTTCGTGATCGACCTCGCCGATCCGGCCGCGCCGCGCGTCGCGGGCCAGCTCGACGTGCCTGGCTGGTCCACCCACCTCGTGCCGGTCGGCGACCTGCTCTTCGCGGTCGGCTGGGAAGACGGGGCCGTCACCGCGTCGCTCTTCGACGTGTCCGCCCCCGATGCGCCCACGGTGGTGAGTCGGCTGGCCCTCACCGTGGGCCACGGCTACAGCGAGGCCAACTGGGACCCGCAGGCGATGCAGGTTTTGCCCGAGGCCGGACTCGCGCTCGTGCCGGTCAACGCCTACCGCTGGGGCGAGTCCTCCACCGAGCAAGGCGTGCGGTTGATCGACCTCGATCTGGCCGCCCGGGAAATCCGGCTGCGGGGCTTGATTCCCGGACGCTTCGAGGCCCGTCGCTCCGCCTTGGTGGGCGAGAATGTGGTCACGCTTTCGCAGCGCACCCTCGTCTCCGCCGCGATCGGCGACCGCGATATGCCCGAAGTGTTGTCCGACCGGCTGCTCGCCTGGCCGGTCAACCAGGCGCACGCGGCGGGTGAACGGTTGCTGCAAGTCGAGATGGGCGGCGCGTGGGCCGAAGGATTACCCACCGTGCGCACCTCGCCGTTGCAGGCGCCCGACGCGTTGACCGCCGAGCTGGATCTGCCCGCCGGCGTGGTGCACGACACCGCCCTGCGCGACGGACGCCTCTACGTGCTCCGCGAGAACAGCACCGTGGTCGAGTCGCGCCGGCTCGCCCTCTACTGGACGCCGCCCATCGGCCTGCTCCACCTCGACATCTACGACGCCGCCGAGCCCGACGCGCTGCGCCTGCTCGGCACGTGCGCGGTCGATATCGGCAAGCGCGGCGTCAATCGCGTGGGCCGCCTGCTCTGGCCCCGCTCGAATCGCCCCGTGGTGGTGCTCGAAACCGTGGCCTATGGCTGGTGGGGCCGCCCCTACCCGATCGAGATTCTCATACCGGAGATCCTGCCGGTGTTGACACGTGTCGATCCGGCCGAACCCGCCACCGAATCCGCGACCGCACGCGCCATCACTGCGATGCCTGCCATCGCCTACGACGCGTATCTGCCGTATTGGCGCGAGCCCCTGGGCACCAAGCCGCAACTGTTGGCCTTTGACGTCGCCGATGCGACCGCGCCGAAGGTCGGCGAGCCAACCCCGCTCTTCTATGGCAACGCGACCACGACCGCGCTCAAGGCGGCGGCCAACGGGCTGCTCGTGATCGGCGCCGACGAGTGGCGCGATGTCGCGGCGGACAAGACCGCGAAAAAACGGCGCGGCTTGCACCACTACCTCCAGATCGTGGACGTCCCCGCCAGCGGCCAGCCTGTCGCCCGACCGGTGATCGACCTGCCGGGCGAGCTGATCGCGGTGTCCACGCCCGAACCGCAGGGTTTTCTCGCCTACAGCCGAAGCGGTAGCGCCGGGGGCAAGGAGCGTTTCCATGTGAACGCTTGCGACGGGCGCGACGCGTTTCTCGTGGCCTCGGTGGATGTGCCCTCCGCAGGCGTCGCCACCGCGACGGACCGCACGCTCGTCTGTGCGGTGCCGGAGGGCTACGCGCGTTTCCGGCTCACCGATGCGGGGCGTCTCGAATCAGGGGTGGCGACCCGGTTGGGCTGGACGCCATCCAAGCTGCGCATCGCGGCGGACCACGTGCTCGCGGCGGATTGGAAATCGCTCGCGATCACGCCCCTCACCGGCGCGGTGCAGAGTCGCACGGCCGTGCTGCCCTTCGGGTTTGACGTGGAGCGCATCGAGCCGGCGCAGGCCGGGGGCTGGGTGGTGCCGTGCGGCGACTACGGCGTGGAGTGGCTGCCTGCACCCACTCCAGCGCCAGCGCCCGCGCCTGGACCCGGCCCCGCGTTCGCGCCCGCGCGCTGACGCGACGGCCTATGCGGGGAGAACGGCGATCTTGATGCCCTCGAGGGCGATGTTGGCCTCGAACGCGTCGGTGATGCGGTCGAGCGGGAACTCGTGGGTGACGAGGTCCTCGACCGGCACGCCGATGGTTTTGAGGTGGCGCAGCATGGCGATGGCAACGGGGTATTCCTGGGCGGTATAAACCCAGGAGCCGACGAGCGTGATCTCCTTTTTGCAGAGGTCCTCGTGCGGGTTGATGGAGCAGGTGCCGTTGTCCATGAAGAAGCCCACCTCGCACAGGCCGCCGCCCCGGCGGATGAGTTTGAAAATAGACGCGGCGGCGGCGGGCACGCCGGTGCACTGGAACGCGAAGTCGGCCCCGAAGCCACCCGAGGTGGCGCGCACGGCGGCGGCCACGCCCTCGGCCCCGAGGGCGGCGACGTTCAGGGCGGTGGCGGCGCCCATGCGGCGCGCCATGACGAGCCGCTGCTCCACCGAATCCACCGCGATGATCTTGGAGATGCCATGGGCGCGAAGGGTGGCGATCATCATGAGCCCGATGGGGCCGCAGCCCTGGACCACGACGGTGCTGGCAAAGTCGAGCAGACCGGTGGTCTTGGCGCGCTGGAGGGCGTGCACGGTGACGGCGAAGGGCTCGATGAGGATGCGCTCCTTCACCGACATGCCGTTGACCTGAAAGACGGTGGAGTCGGCGCGCACGACGAGGTGGGTGGCGAAAAAACCGTTGAGGTGATGCGACTCGCTGTCGGGGAAAAGTCCATACACGCCGAGACCGTCGCTCAGGTTGGCACGCGCGGGGAAGGCATGGGTGAACGGGCAGTCGGCGGGGACGAGCACGGAGGTGACGATCTTGTCGCCGGCGGCGAGCGGGCGGCCCTCGAAATCCTTCAGGCCGGGGGAGCCGAGCGCGACGATCTCGCCGGTGCCCTCGTGGCCGAGCACGACGGGGATAAGTTTAAACGGGTCGCGTTTGTATTCGTGCACGTCGGTGCCGCAAATGCCGCAGCCCTCGACCTTGACGAGGAGTTCGCCCGGCAGGAGCGAAGGCATGGGAAAATCACGGACCTCGAGGGAACGAGGAGCGGTGAGAACGGCGGCGCGAGCCGAGGCGGGAAGAGCAGTGGATGCGGACATGGCGCGCGGAGGATAACGAAAGGACATGGCGCGCGGAGGATAACGAAAGCAGCACGGCACCCGCTGCGCGGCGATTGGCCGAGGCTGGGAGCTTCTTGTGGCAAAACTTCGCAAAGATCCACCACGCATGCGCGCGAGACGGTCGAGGCCGCCGCCGCCCTTCCCTACTCGGCGCTGACGCGGAGGCGGAGGAAGCGGCGCGGTTGCTCGGCGGAGAGAGACACGGTGTCGGACACGGAGACCGGGCCTGCGACGTTGGCGGGGCCGGTGGAGGTCCAGATGACGCTCCACGGGCCGGCGGGACTGCCGGTGGCCGCCTCGACCGCGTAGGTGAGCGCGGGGTCGGCGATGCGCTCGAACGCGAGGGTGAGAAACGAGGGCGTGGGACCGCCACCGGAAAGCTGGAGCGAGGGCGCGGCGGCGGTGTTGGTCGCGGTGGGGAGGCTGCCGAGCGCGTATTCGAGCAGATTAGGCAGACCATCGGCGTCGGGGTCGGCGAGATCGGCAGAGACGCCCTCGCCCGAGGCGACACCGAAGTGGGTCTGCCGCCAGGCCTGGCGCGGCGAAAGGAAACTGATGTTGTCAAAGGTCGCCGTGGCCGTGCTGCCGCCCGTGCGTGGAGCCACCACGAAGCCGACGCTCAGCGACGCGCCGGAGAGGACGTTGACGCGCGAGGAGAGTTCGGTCCACGCCACGCCGTTTTCCGAATACGCGAGCGTGAAGGTGTCGCCCCGACGGGTGAGGCGCAGCCACTCGGGAATGCCGCCGGTGCCGCCGGGTGCGGTGCCGTTGAAAAAGTTGGTGCCGGTGGAGGAGCCGCCGGTCGCGGTCTTGTGCTGAAAACTCACCGTGCCGTTTCGGAGCAGGTGGATGGTGCTGTAACGCGAGCCGGCGGTGGTGGTCTCGCGAAAGATGAGGCCGGCCTTGGCGGAGGCGTCGGTGGAGGTGAACGAGGCGAGACGCGCGGTGAAGACGCCATCGCCCGACCATGGCATTGAGAGGTAGGTGTTGGAATCGTTGATGCCGGTCCACAAGTCGGCGGTCGTGCCGCCGGTGGACGCGCCGCCGGCGCCGACGATGCGGACCGCCGGAGTGGATTGGCCGGGGAGCGGACCGAGAATCTCGGCCGTGCCGGGCGCGACGCCGGCAAAGGGATTGATCTGCTGGAGGCGGGAAGGGCCGGGAAACACGGTGACGTTAAACGCTTTGGTCCAGAGCTGGCCGTCGGCATCGCGGGCGGAGACGTTCACGACCGTGGTGCCGACCGGGAAGAAG
>JALOTV010000218.1 GCA_025457685.1 Opitutaceae bacterium | reverse complement strand
ACCGCATCTTGCGCGCCCATCTTGCGCCAATATCGCGCGGGCTGCTCCGCATCGCTTGCCGGGCTGCGCGCAGGAATTGCGTAACGCATCCCTTACCCGACGCGATTTGGCCAAATAATGCACAGCCGGCCGCGCGGGACTTCGCTAGCCTCAAGCCTGTGAAAACCCCCTTTCGCCCCTGCGCCCGCGCCACGGTTTTTTCCTCTCTGGGCGCATGCTCCGACACACGGGTCGCGTCGTATCGCGCGCCCAAGGAACTCCCCGCGCCGCCACCCGCCGCCACCGCCTCGCCCGGCGGTGCCATGCCGCTTGATCCCTCCGCGCCCGCCCTCGCCACCGCCGGCGGAGCCGCCCTCGTCTGGACGGCGCCCGACGCTTGGACCGCTCGCCCCGGCAGCGCCATGCGCAAGGGAGCCTACACCGTGCCCGGCCCCGACGGCGCCACCGCGGATCTGGCCATCACCGCATTCCCCGGCGACGTCGGCGGAGACCTGGCCAACGTGAACCGCTGGCGCGGCCAACTCGGCCTGCCGCCCGCCACCGCCGCAGAGCTCGAAACGAGCCTCGAACGCTTCTCCGCCAACGGACTCGAACTCGCCGTCGTGGACCTCGTCGGCGAAGGCGATGCGCCCACCCGCATGCTATGCGCGTTCACCGCCCACGACGGCTCCACCTGGTTCTTCAAACTCACCGGTCCCGCTCCCGTCATCATCGCGCAAAAACCCGCGTTCCTTGCCTTCGCCCGCACCCTCCGGCCCTCGACTCCCGCCACGCCATGAAAGAATTTCTCGGCTACTTCCGCGACTTGTTCATCTCGCTGCGCTTCACCATCGCGCTGCTGGCCTTTTCCATCCTGCTGGTTTTCGCCGCCACGCTCGACCAGACCAACCTCGGCATCTGGGGCATCCAGCAAAAATGGTTCCGCACCTTCGTGGTCTTCCAGGACGTGCGCGGCGTGCAGCTCCCCCTCTTCCCCGGCGGCTACCTCATCGGCGGCCTGCTCCTGCTCAACCTCGTCGCCGCTCACATCTACCGCTTCAAACTCGCGTGGCGCAAACTGGGCATAATCCTCGCCCACGCGGGCCTGATTTTGCTGCTCGTGGGCGAGCTCCTGACCGGCCTCTGGCAGGAGGAGTATTTCATGCGTCTCGATCACGACGAGACGAAGTCCTACGCCGAGAGCTATCTGCACAACGAGCTGGCGATCATCGACACCACCTCGCCGGATTTCGACTCCGTCGTGGCCATCCCCGACGAGTTGCTGCGACGCAAAACCGAGGTGCAGCACCCCGACCTCCCGTTTCGCGTGGTGCCCAAGGTTTTTTACCCCAACTCGGTGCTGCGTTCGCGTCCGCCCGGCGCGGAGAATCCCACCCTCGCCACCGTCGGCGCCGGACTCTCGATCATGGTCACGCCCGAGCCGGTCAGCTACAAGACCGACGCGGTCAACGTGCCCTCCGTCTATGTCGAGTTCATCGGCGCCGAGGGCTCGCTCGGCACCTACCTCGCCTCGGCCGCCCTCGCCACGCCCCAGACCTTTGAGCACGCGGGCCGCACGTGGTCCGTCTCCCTCCGCGCCAAGCGCCTCTACAAACCGTTTTCGCTCACCCTGCTCCAGTTCACCCACGAGCGCTACGCCGGCACCGAGATCCCTAAAAACTTTTCCAGCCGCGTGCGCCTCCGCACCGAAGACGGCCGCGAGGATCGCGAGGTCGTCATCTTCATGAACAACCCGCTCCGGCACGCGGGCCTCACGTTCTATCAGGCGGGTTTCGCCAACAACGACCGCACCACCGTCCTCCAGGTCGTGCGCAACCCGTCCTGGCTCCTGCCCTACGTCGCCTGCACCATCATCAGCGTGGGCCTGCTCGCCCAGTTCGGCGTGCACCTCCTGGGCTTCGCCCGCCGTCGGCGTCAGCCCGCCGCCACCACTGCTCGCGACCGCAATGCACCCGCCTCCGCGCCCGCTTCAGCACCCGCGCCGCTCTCGAAATCGGCCCGCCTGGTGCCACGCATCGCCTTCGTTTTCGCCGCCCTGCTGGTGGTCGCCTCCCTACGCTCACCGGCGAACCGCGACGACTTCGACCTCGTCGGTTTCGGCCGCCTGCCCACGCTCGTCAACGGTCGCATCAAGCCCCTCGACACCGTCGCCCGCACCACCCTGCTCACCACCCAGGGACGCCAGCGCGTGACGTATCCGGACGGCGCCACCGTCTCGCCCGAGACCTGGTTGCTCGACATGCTTTTTGTCCCCGACCGCGCCGACGCCGCCCAGACTTTCGAGATCACCCACCCCGACCTGCTCTCGCTCCTGGGCCTAAGCACCGACGTGGGCGCGGCCAAGAAACGCTTTTCCCTCGACCAGATGCGCCCGCGCCTCGGCGAACTGGAGCGCCAGGCCAACCTCGCCTCCGATGTCGAGACACCGCTGCGCACTCCCTTCCAGCGCGCCGCGCTCGCGCTGCGCAACAACGTCGCCCTTCACCAGCGCCTGCAGGCCAGCATCGTCCCGCCGCGCGTCGATGATTTCTTGGAAAACGCCATCGACTTCGGCACCACCCTGCCCGCCGGCATCGCCGCCCTCCGCGCCCGCTCCGCCGGCCAGCCGCACGACGCGGACCTGGCCGCGAAAGTGCTCGCCCATTCGCAGACTTTCGTGGCGCTCGAATCCTTCGGCTACCTCCTGCCCATCCCCCCGCTCGAAAATCCCGACGATCTCACCAAGTGGTCCAACGCCGGCGCCTCCCTCCAGGCCAGCCTGCTCGACGGCCGGGTGAATCCCGCCATCCCCGCCTTCGCGCGGCTTGGGCTCGCCTGGCGCAGCCGGGATGCCGCCGCGTTCAACGCCGCCGTCGCCGAGCTGCGCGCCCCGCTCTCCGCCGCCATTCCGTCGCGCCTGCTCAAATCCGACGTCGAGGCGCGTTTCAACGCCGCCCAGCCCTTCTACACCAGCATGCTGCTCTACGTCGTGGCCTTCCTGCTCGCCGTGCTCTCTTGGCTGCGCTGGCCCGCCGCGCTCGGCCGCGCCGCCTTCGCGTTGGTCGCGCTGGCCTTCGCGCTCTCCACCGCCGGCATCCTCGCCCGCATGTGGCTGGAAAGCCGCCCGCCCGTCACCAACCTCTACTCCTCCGCGCTCTTCGTCGGCTGGGGCGCCGTGGCCCTCTGCCTCGTGCTCGAGTCCGCGTATAAAAACGCCATCGCCAGCGTCGCTGCCAGCCTGGTCGGTTTTTCCAGCCTCCTCATCGCCCACCACCTTTCGCTGGGCGGCGACACCCTGGAGATGATGCGCGCCGTGCTCGACTCGAACTTCTGGTTGGCCACCCACGTCGTCACCATCACGGTCGGCTACTCCGCCACCTTCCTCGCCGGCGCCCTCGCCATCATCTACGTGGTGCGCGGCTCCCTCACCGAATCCCTCGATTCCGCGACGGCCGATTCGCTCAACCGCATGGTTTACGGCATCACCTGCTTCGCGGTTTTCTTCAGCTTCGTGGGCACAGTGCTCGGCGGCATCTGGGCCGACCAATCCTGGGGTCGCTTCTGGGGCTGGGATCCCAAGGAAAACGGCGCCCTCATCATCGTGCTCTGGACCGCCCTTATCCTCCACGCGCGCTGGGCCGGCCTGGTCAAGGCGCGCGGCCTCATGATTCTCGCCATCTTTGGCAACGTCATCACCGCGTGGAGCTGGTTCGGCGTGAACATGCTCGGCGTCGGCCTCCACAGCTACGGCTTCATGGACTCCGCCTTCTGGTGGCTCATCGCCTTCGTCGCCTCCCAGGCCGCCCTCATGTTGCTCGCCGCCCTTCCCCTCCGCCTCTGGCGCAGCCCTCTCGTCGCCAGCTAATGGGGCGGGAGCGTCTGATCACGATTTAGCGCCCGCTCCACCTCAAGCCCGAGCGCGGAGAGCGACAGGTGGATATCGCGCAGGAAAAAGCCGAGGCCGGCCAGCAGACAGGCGATGCTCAGCGCGAACAGCGCCATGATGAAAACCGCCAGACCACTGCCGGTCAGCACCTCCGCAAAGATCGCCACGACCAACAGTCCCGAGCACACCATGCTCAGACCCGCCAGACTCACCGCGCGACGCACCAGTCCCGCCCGACGATACATGATGCGCAACTGTGCTTCCAGGTGCGCCCGCTCTTCCGCGTCCGCGGTGGCTCCGCGCGCCTGACCCGCCAAGATACGCGTCCGGTCCACGATGCGGCCCATGCGATTGGTCATGGTCAACAAAAGCGACCCTATGCCCGTGATCAAAATCACCGGCGTGATCGCGAGCTGGATGGTGGGAAGCAGACTGTCCGCGCCGAAGGCCATGCCACCACCACGCCCGAGCACGCCAGCCGTCGCAATCCCGGAGTCCGCCGCGACGCCGGCCGGACCTCCGCATTTTTTGCTAAAACAACACCGCACCGTCCGGCTCTCCTTGCCCGACGCGCGGCCAGTTGGCTAACTGCTGGTTGATCGCGTGCGCTACTCACACACCACCACCGCTTAATCACCCACGCACGCACACACCACACCATGCACGAAGAAGCCCGTCACGCCGCCTCCCTGCTGCCCGTCCTGCCCGATTCTCGCGACCCGCGTCTGCTGGCCTACCTGAATCTCAAGCTCCGCGAGCTCGGCCAGCCCGCCGTCACCCTTTCCCCCTCGCCCGAGACCGATGACGCCGACCCCGCCTCCTTCGCCAAATTGGTGGACCATCTCGTCGCCCTCGGCCGCGAGAAGGACCGCATCCTCTCCAAACACCTCTGCCCCGTCGATCAGCGCATCCAGAACTTCCTCTACTCCACCCTGGAGGAACACGGCCACGTCCCCCACCTGCCCACCGCCACCCTGGTGCTAGACCGCCCGGGCCTCGCCCGCGCCCTCTCCCTGCCGCCCGGCGCGGACGTGCACAAGAGCTCCATCCTCACCTCCACCCGCCTCCACAACGGCGTGTTGCACAACCCCAAGTCCGACCGCCGCACCACCCAGGGCATCTTCCACGTCGCCGAGGGCGGCCTGCCCATCCCCGACGACAAAAAGGCCGTCCCCGCCCACGTCTTCGCCGCCCTGCTCGCCCGCGCCCTCCACCCGCCGGCCGAGCTGCTCACCCTGCCCTTCACCGCCGGCGAATCCAGCCCGGCCAAGTGCTTCGTGTCTCTCTACCTGCGGCCCGTCGTCGTGCCCGCCGTGCCGGGCTTCACCCCCGCGCGCCGCATGGAGACGCGCTTCTTCATCCCCGGCTCGCTGGTGTGTAATCTCGACTTCGTCGAAAACATCTTTGGCAACGCCGGCGACCCCTCCCTCCCCGCCAACGACGCCGCCCTCGATCCCGAATCCTGGACCGGCCACACCGGCTGCATCATCCTCGCCCCCCAGCTCAACGGTCTGAAGAAAAAGGACCTCGGCCTCCCCGCCTACGCCGAGGCCACCGAACGCCAGCGCCGCGATGGCATGTGCTGGACGTCCGAGGACGAGCTCTACAACGACGGCGGCGCCTTCAAGATCACCTCCCGCGACGCCTCCGGCGTGGTCGTCACCCTCATCTCAGACAACTACTTCGGCTACTGCAAAAAGGAGGTCAAAACCCAGATCTCCCTCTCCGCCAACCTGCTCGGCCTCGCCGAGGAGGAACACGCCGGCGGCGCCCTCGCCTTCCCAAGCTACGATCTGGGCGAGGACTTCCAGCTCTCCTCGTTCATGCCCGTGGTGGACCATGATTTCGCCCAGGCCCTCGCCCTCCTCGGCGAACGCGCCGACCCGCAGCCGGGCGGCTGGGC
>JALOTV010000021.1 GCA_025457685.1 Opitutaceae bacterium | reverse complement strand
CTTGGCGTGCTGCTTCTGCTTTTTACGCTGCGGGGCGATGATCAGGAACCACATCGCCGCGAACATGAAACCGATGAAGATCAGGTTCATCATGCCGGCTCCGGCAGGGGCCCCGGCGGGAGCGGCTTGGGCAACGATAAAAAGCGAATCGGAGAAGGTGGTCATTTTCAGAATTGCGGGTCGTGGTTTTTAGACGAGGAATCGCGAAATAACCGCGCCCGCATCCGCGAACGCAAGCCATAACCCGAACACGTTCCTCATCGCTAACCGCAAAGTCCGCGCGACACTTTCCCGTCCGTCCTTCTCTATCTGTGAAAAGCAAATCCACCCCCGCCACGTCCTGGAATATCGCCAAGTCCGAAGACCTTTACGGCTTCAAACGCTGGGGAGCCGGCCACTTTGGCGTAGGTGAAGACGGGGCGGTTGCCGTTCAGCCCCTGTCCGACGGTCGCTCCATTCGCATCATGGACGTGGTGGACGAGGCCGTCGCCATGGGCCTCAAAGCCCCCCTGGTGACGAGGGCTACAAGGGCAGCTACCGCGGCGTCTTCCCGATCAAGGTCAACCAGCTCCGCGAAGTCGTCGAAGAAATCGTCTCCGCCTCCAAAGGCTTCAATTACGGCCTCGAAGCCGGCTCCAAGCCCGAGCTCATGATCGCCATGGCCATGCACGAGGGCGCCAACTCCCTCATCATCTGCAACGGCTACAAGGACCACGATTTCATCCGCATCGCCCTGCTCGGCCGCAAACTCGGCAAGAAGGTTATCATCGTGGTCGAGCAACTCGCCGAGCTCGACGACATCATCCGCGTCTCCGAAGAGGTGGGAGTCAAACCCCTCATCGGCTTCCGCGCCAAACTCCAGACCCGCGGCGAGGGCAAATGGTCCTCCTCCACCGGGGACAACGCGAAGTTCGGCCTCAACACCGCCGAGATTCTCTTCGCCTGCGAAAAACTGCGCGCCGCCAAGCTCACCTCCGCCCTGCGTCTGGTCCACTTCCACATCGGCTCACAGGTTCCGAACATCCTCACGATCAAGAACGCGGTCATCGAGGCCTCCCGCTTCTACTGCCAGCTCGCCAAGATGGGATTCCCCATGGGCTACCTCGACGTCGGCGGCGGCCTCGGCATCGACTACGATGGCTCCCGCACAAACTACGAGTCGTCCATGAACTACTCCATGGCCGAATACGCCCGTGACGTCGTGGCCAACGTGCGCGACATCTGCGACTCCATGGGCGTCGCCGTGCCCGATCTCGTTTCCGAATCCGGCCGCGCCATCGTCGCACCCCACGCCATGCTCGTGGTCGAGGTCTTCGAGCGCATCAACAAACGCGAAACCCTCGGCGTGCAGCACCAGCCCAAGGAGAAACACAAGGTCGTCACCGACCTAGAATTCCTGCTCAAAAACAAGGCCAAGCTCGGCAAGCTCGAGCGTTTCCACGACGCCGTGCAGAAAAAGGAGGAGGCTTTCTCGCTCTTCAACCTTGGCTACCTCGACCTCGAAAACCGCGCCGCCGCCGAGTCGCTCTACTGGCAAGTCTGTGAACAGATCGCACAGGAAACCCGCGACGCCGGCTACGTGCCCGAAGAGCTCCGCGACCTCAATCGCCTGCTAGCCGATCAATACGTCTGCAACTTCTCCGTCTTCCAATCGCTGCTCGACCACTGGGCGCTCAAACAGCTCTTCCCCATCGCCCCGCTCCACCGTCTCGAAGAGGAACCCGCGGTCAACGCCACTCTCGTGGACATCACCTGCGACTCCGACGGCAAGATCGGCACCTTCATCGACCTCCAGGACACCAAGGACTACCTCCAGCTCCACCCGCTGAACGGCAAACCCTACTACCTCGGCATCTTCCTCACCGGTGCCTACCAGGACATCATGGGCGACCTCCACAACCTCTTTGGCCGCGTCAACGAGGTCCATGTGTTCCTCGAGGACGACGAGCCCAACGGCTACTACATCGAGGAGACCCTCTCCGGCGTGCGCATGAGCGAGGTCATCGAGACCGTGCAATACCAGTGGGAAGACCTCTGCCGCCGCATCAAGAGCCAGATCGACACCGCCACGAAGAAAGACCTCGTGAAACCCCGCGAGGGCGTGCGCCTGCTTGAATTTTACGAAGGCCAGATGCTGGCCAAGACCTACCTCAACATCGACCGCACCGCGACCTCGACCGACGCGCCCCGCGTCGCCGCCAAATCGCCCGCTAAAGCCTCCCGCAAGCGCAAAGGCTGACCAAGCAGGCGCCCGGCCTAGGCGCTGCGTAATCGCTTTTTGAATACCACCCCGGCCCGTATCCTACGACCCGGGGATTTTTTGTGCGCCTGCATACGTTTTCCTAACCGCCTCCGTTGCCCGGCGGACACCGGCCGCTAGTCGTCGTTTCCGTGCTAGTGCGCGTCGGCAGCGTCCACCCGTGTCGCCACCTCGCGCTTCCGCCCGCCCTCGTAGTTTGCCAACCTCCACACTTTTCCCAATCCCACCATGAGCCTCCCCCTCCGTGATAAATCCTCCTGCGTCTTCGACCAAGTCTCCCTCGGCGAGGTCATGCTCCGCCTAGATCCGGGCGAGGGCCGCATCCGCACCGCCCGCTCGTTCACCGCCTGGGAAGGCGGCGGCGAATACAATACCTCCCGCGGCCTGCGCAAATGCTTCGGTTACAAGACCGCCGTCGCCACCGCCTTCGTGGACAACGAAATCGGCCACCTGATCGAGGACTTCATCATGCAGGGCGGCGTCGCGACCGACTTCATTAAGTGGCGCGAGGACGACGGCATCGGCCGCACCGTGCGCAACGGCCTCAACTTCACCGAGCGCGGCTTCGGCATCCGCGGAGCCGTAGGCAATCCCGACCGCGGCAACACCGCCGCTTCCCAGATCAAACCCGGCGACTTCGATTGGGATCATATCTTCGGGAAGCTTGGCGCGCGTTGGTTCCACACCGGTGGCATCTTTGCCGCTCTCTCCGCTTCCACCGCCGAAGCCACCATTGAGGCTGTGAAGGCCGCCAAGAAACACGGCGTCATCGTCAGCTACGATCTCAACTACCGCCCCTCGCTCTGGAAGACTATCGGTGGTCTTAAGAAGGCCCAGGAGGTCAACCGCGAGATCGCCAAATACGTGGACGTCATGATCGGCAACGAGGAGGACTTCACTGCCTCCCTCGGCTTCGAGGTCAAGGGCGTCGATCACTCCAAGAACCAGGGCGCAATCGAGCTAGACGCCTTCAAGGCCATGATCGAGACCGCCGTGAAGGAGTTCCCCAACTTCAAGGTCGCCGCCACCACCCTGCGCCACGTCCACACCGCCACGGTCAACGACTGGTCCGCCATCCTCTGGCACGAGGGTAAGTTCCACGAGAGCAAGCAGTATCCCCGCCTCGAGATCTTAGACCGCGTCGGCGGTGGTGACTCTTTCGCCAGCGGCCTCCAGTTCGGTTTCCTCGAGTTCAACGACGCCCAAAAGGCCGTCGAATACGGCGCCGCCCACGGCGCCCTCGCCTCCACCACCCCGGGCGATACCTCCATGGCCACCCGCAAGGAGGTAGAGAAGACCATCGGCGGCGGCGGCGCGCGCGTGGTGCGCTGATTCGCAACACCGCGCGACCCAGCCGATCCTACAGGTTCGTTTCTTGCGCCCACACAGCCGGCACGCCCCTCGGCGTCGCCGGCTTTTTTGTGCCAGCAGCTCTGCTTTTACCCTCGACTGCTTCCATTTGATCATGTTTTTTATATCAAATGAAACATACCTTGGCTCTTATTGCACGTCATCCGGCACGCTTGGGTGGCGGAGTGCTCGCGGAGATTTCGAGCACTGGTCCCCATCCACATTTGGATACACCGGAGATGATCTTGGCCATTCGCCAGGGCCTGCCTTTGGCTGAGTTCGACGCTTTGCGCGAGATGCTGGGCTTCACAGTCGAGCAGATGGCGACCAAGGTCGGCATTTCTATCGCCACCCTGTCGCGGCGCCGTCTGGCCGGTGAGCCCCTCGATTCCGCGCACAGCGACCGCGTGGTGCGCTACGCGCGGCTCTATTGGCAGGCCGCCGATTACTTCGAGTTAAACGAAGATGCCGCGCGCGCTTGGCTCACCCGTCCCGCCGCTTCGCTCGGGGGTGAGACGCCGCTCGACTACGCCGAGACCGAAGCCGGAGGCCGCGAGGTCGAGCATGTGCTGGGCCGCCTCGAACACGGAGTCTATCTCTGAACCGCACCCACCGCGTGTGATCACGGTCTATCGTCTGGTCAAAACCGCCCGCGCCCACGAGGCGTTTACCGGTGAGGGCGCACGGCTGTTTGGCGGCCGCTGGAATGCTCCCGGCTCCCGCGTGGTCTATACGAGCGCCACGCGCTCCCTCGCCTTGCTCGAGACCCTCGTGCACGTGGACGCCAGCCTGCCGCTGCCTTCGTTTTCGTTTCTCACCGCCGCTCTAACGCCCGATGACGTCGAGACGCTGCCGGCCGACGCCTTTGCGCGTCGCGACGATCTCGCCCACACCCGCGCCTTGGGCGAGGCGTGGTTGCGCGCCGCCCGCCATCCTGCCCTCGCCGTGCCAAGCGTCATCGTGCCGGAGGAAACCAACTACCTGCTCAATCCCGGCCACCCGCGTTTTGCAGCCATAAGCACCAGCCCCGCCCGTGCTTTTCGCTTTGATCAACGCCTCGTTCCCGCATCCGCCACCTACCCGCGCGTCTCGCCACGCCGCACCCCCTAGAAAAACTCGCGCTTGTAATCGCCGCCCCCGCTCCCTACGCGCTCGCAGCCCATGAAGTCCCTTGTCTATGAAAACGACCAGTGGGTCATCTCCTCCGCCGTGGGCCACGTGGTCGAGCTCGAGATGCCCGAGGACATCGACAAGAAGAAATACGGCTTCTGGCGCCTCGAAACGCTTCCCATCGTCCCGGAAAAATTCGGCCTCAAACCCATCGAGGACTCCAAGGACCGCTTCGCCCTGCTCAAAAAGCTCCTCGCCCGCAAAGACGTCGATCAGGTCATCAACGCATGCGACGCCGGCCGCGAGGGCGAGCTGATCTTCGCCTACCTCTACCAGCTCGCCAAATCCAAGCTGCCCGTGAAGCGCGCCTGGATGCAGAGCATGACCACCGACGGCATCAAAAAGGCCTTCGAGAAACTCCGCGACGGCTCCGAGCTTGCCGGCCTCGCCGACGCCGCCCGCTGCCGCTCCGAGAGCGACTGGCTCATCGGCATCAACGGCACCCGAGCGCTTACCAAGCGCATGTTCGGCTCCCGCGCCGGCAACGTAGCCTCCGTCGGCCGCGTCCAGACCCCCACCCTCGCCATCGTTTACGCCCGCGAGCTCGAGATCCGCAACTTCAAGCCCCAGGCCTACTGGCGCCTGACCGCCACCTTCCAAGTCGCCCTCGGCGCCTACGAGGGTGTGTATCAGAAGCCCAACTACAAGCGCGACAACGCCCAGGACCTCGATCGCATCGACCGCGTCTGGGACCAAGCGACCGCCGAGGCCATCCTCGCCGACTGCCAAGGCAACCCATCCGCCTCCGTGCGCGAGGAAAAGAAGCCCACAACCCAGGCCTCCCCGCGCCTTTACGATCTCACCACTCTCCAGCGCGAGGCCAACGGCCGCTTCGGCCTCTCCGCCCGCCGCACTCTCCAGATCGCCCAGGCCCTCTACGAGCGCCACAAGGTCATCACCTACCCCCGCACCGACTCGCGCGCGCTGCCCGAGGACTACGCCGGCACCGTGCGCGAGACCATGCTCGCCCTTGGCGGCGACCTCGCCACCCACGCCGCCAAGGTCGTCCAGTCCGCTTGGATACGCCAGGGCAACAAAAAGATCTTCAACAACGCCCAGATCTCGGACCACTTCGCCATCATCCCCACCACCGCCGAGCCCAAGTCGCTAGATGAGATGGAAGCCAAGGTTTACGACATGATCGCGCGCCGCTTCGTAGCGACGTTCTACCCCGAGGCCCAGTTCGACGTCACCACCCGCATCTCCACCGTCGCCGGCAAACACGATTTCAAGACCGAGGGCAAAGTCCTCACCGAGGCCGGCTGGCTCGCCGTCTATGGCAAATCCGCCGCCCTCGATGACGAGGCCTCCGGCGACGCCAAAAAAGAATCCTCCTCCGGCTCCTCCAAGACGCCCCTCCCCGCCCTCTCCGCCTCCGACGCGAACAAAGCCAAGACCACCGAACCCGTTCTTCACGCCGAGTTCACCAAGCCGCCTCCGCGCTACACCGAGGCCACCCTGCTCTCCGCTATGGAGGGCGCGGGCAAACTCGTGGACGACGAGGAGATGGCCCTCGCCATGAAGGAGCGCGGCCTTGGCACTCCCGCCACGCGCGCCGACACCATCGACGGCCTCATCAACCAGAAATACATGGAGCGCCAACAACGCGAACTCGTGCCCACCCCCAAGGCCGAGTCGTTGCTCCAGTTCCTCCACGCCGTAAAGGCCGATGCCCTCACCTCCCCCGCCATGACTGGCGAGTGGGAGTTCAAGCTCCGCCAGATGGAGCAGGGCCGCGTCAAGCGTGACGACTTCATGAAGGAGGTCATCGACCAGACCATCGGCATCGTCGAACGCGTCAAAGGCTTCGAGGAGGACGAATCGAACTCCCGCGTAACCGACATCGTCTCCCCCACCGACGGACAACCGATGTTCGAGACCCTCCGCGGCTACAAAACCCAGGACGGCACCCTCATGATCTACAAGGTCATGACCGGCCGCAAAATCGAGGAGGACGAGGTCCGCCAGCTCGTCACCACCGGCGAGGTAGGCCCGCTCGACGGCTTTGTCTCGCCGCGCAATGGCGCCCGCTTCGCCGCCAAACTCAAGATCGTGGACGACGAAAAGGCCGACCTCCCCGGCCGCAAAAAAGTCGCCATGGACTTCGGCGAAAAAACCGAGGTCGGCGATCTCGAGGCCTTCTGGACCGACCCCAAGACCGGCGCGCAGCTCTGCGAGGCCCCCACCAAATACATCCTCCGCGAAAAGACCGCCGACGGCGGCTGGGAGCAGACTTTCTCGCTTTCCCGCATCCTCTGCAAACGCGAGCTGAAGCGCGACGACCTCATCAGCTGCATCACCACCGGTCGCACCCCGCTCATCGAGGATTTCATCAGCAAGTTCGGCCGCCCCTTCAAAGCCTACCTCGTCCGCTCCGGCGCCAAGGCCAACTTCGAGTTCCCCCCGCGCGAGCCCAAGACCGGCAAGGACGGCAAGCCCGTCGAACGTAAAGCCAAGGCCAAGCTCGACCTCTCCAAGGCCCAGAAACTCGGCCCCAGCCCCGCCCACAAGGACGGCGAACTCTACCAGACCGACGACGCCTTCGTGGTCGTGAAAGACATCGCTTCCGACAACCCCCGCGCCGTCTTCCAGACCAAGCTCGAGGTCGCGGGCAAAAAGATCACGCCCGATATCGTGCAACGCCTCCTCGCCGACGGCCGCACCGACTTGATCGAGGGCTTCATGTCCAAAGCCGGCCGCCCCTTCAGCGCCTACCTCGTCCTCTCCAAGACCAAGTCCAAAGCCGACTTCGAGTTTCCGCCTCGGTGAGGCGGAAACAAGGCGAACCGTTTGCGGCGAGTCCCGTAGGGATGCCTGAAACCGGGCGCCCTCCGGGCGGTTTCAGGCACAATTTCCTCCTCGGTGAGGAGGAAATTAGGCGAGCAGTCCGCACCTAGGAACGCCGAGCCCCAGCTCGGCTCCGTCCCCATCCGCATCCACCCACCCCATCCGCCTCACGCTCGCGGATGCGCCTTGTCGTAGATCTCGCGCAACCGAGCCACCGTGACATGGGTATAAACCTGCGTGGTGTTCAAGCTGGCGTGTCCGAGTAGCTCCTGCACCAACCGCAAATCAGCCCCCGCGTTAAGCAGATGCGTCGCATAACTGTGCCGCAGCTTGTGCGGGCTCAGGTCTCCCGGCAGGCCCGCCAACGCGAGGTAGCGCTTGAGCAGCAGTTGCACCGCCCGCGGCGTCATGCGTCGGTGCCGCACATCCACCACCACCGGAGCCTCCGCCGCCGTGTCGTGGGCAAACTCTCGCCGCCACTTGGCGACGACGCCAGCCGCCACTTTTCCCAGCGGGCAAAGCCGCTCCTTTTTCCCTTTGCCCAGCACGCGCGCCACCGTCCCGTCCGCTTCGAGCGATCCGTAATTCAATCCCACCAGCTCGCTCACGCGCAGTCCCGCCCCGTAAAGCAACTCCATCACCATCTGATCCCGCCACGCCACGAACGGAGCCTCTGTGCCGTTCTCGAGAAGTCGCCGCGGCCCGTCGAGTAGCAGCCGCATTTGCGCCTCGGTCAAAAACTGCGGCAAGCGCTTCTCCAGCTTGGGCAACGCGAGCCCGATCAGCGGATTTTTTTCCACCCGCCCTTGGCGTTGCCAATATTTGAAAAACGCCCGCAAGCCCGACGCGTGGTTGTGCAGGGTGCGCCGCCCGTAGCGCCGCTGTGCCTCGATCACGAAATCCCGCATCACGCGCGTGGTCAGACCGGTGAATTCGCGCCCAGACGCGCCTTCGCCCAGCGCCTGCCGTCGCCAGGCCACGAAGTCGGCGAGAGCCTGGCGATAATTTCGCAGGGTGTAGGCGGAGTAGCGACGCTCCAGCGCGAGATACGCCGCAAAGGGCTCCCACCACTCGCGAAAGAGACTGTCCAGACCGTCCTCCTTCTCCGGCTCAGCGGTGTCGCTCATCAGTGGTCTCCGCGCCTCAAACCGCCCCACCGGCCCGCACCGCCGCCTCGACCGCGGACCGCACGCGGGCCGTCTCCCGGCGAAGCGCGCCCTCGGGATCGAGCCCCTTGGCCCGCGCCGCCGCGCACAGCTCAAACAAACTCCGCCCCAAAGACGCATCATCCAGCGTCGCCCCTAAATCCCGAATTCGAGCCGTCGCCACTGCACCATCCGCCGGCAGCGCCTTTTTCTCGATCTGCTTCCACACCGCCTCCGCCGCCATGGTGGCGGGCAGAGCCGGCGGCTGCTCTTTGAAAACACCCGACTGCGCGGGACCATTCTTCTTTTCCTGCGCCTTGATCTCGTCCCACTTCACCAGCACCGCAGCCGAGTCCCCGAGTTTCACGCCCTCGCCAAACACATGGGGATGCCGCCGCACCAGCTTCTCGTTCACCTCACGCGCCACCGCATCGAGGTCGAAGTGCCCGCGCTCTTCGGCGATTTGCGCGTGAAAAACCACCTGGATCAACACGTCGCCCAACTCCTCGCGCATGTGCGGGTAGTCTTCGCGGTCGATCGTGTCGATCAGCTCGCTCACCTCGTCGATCAGGCAACGCACCAGCGACTGGTGGGTTTGCTCGATATCCCAGGGACATCCCCCCGGCGCACGCAGCCGGGCAATCGTCGCACGCAGTTCGTCGATGGCTTTGCTCATGCGCCACCACTACCCGCCCCGCCCCGCCCGACGCACGGAAAAACTCCCCGCGCCCCGCGCGACCGTTTGCGCTTCGGCCATAGTTGCCCCACCATAAAACATATCCCCATGCGACGCTTCCTCTCTTTGCTCTGCCTCGCCACCGCTTCCTTCACCATGACCGCCTGCGCCGATTCCTCCGCCGATTCTCCCAAACCCGCCGCGTCCGTTCCGCCGCCCGCTCACACCGAGACCCTCGTTCTCGGCGGCGGTTGCTTCTGGTGTGTCGAGGCCGCCTACGAACTAGTCCCGGGCGTGCTGACCGCCGAGAGCGGCTACGCCGGCGGCGCCCGACCCAACCCCACCTACGAGCAAGTTTGCACCGGTGCCACCGGCCACGCCGAAATCGTGAAGCTTACCTTCGATCCCGCCCAAGTGACCCGCGCCCAGTTGGTGGATTTTTTCTGGGAGATCCACGATCCCACCACCCTTAACCGCCAGGGCGCCGACGTCGGCACTCAATACCGCTCCGTCATCTACTATGCGGACGAGGCCGAAAAAACGCTCATCCTCGCCTCCCGTGACCGTGCCAACGCCTCCCTCTGGAACGGCAAAATCGTCACCGAGATTTCAGCCCTGCCCACGGTCTATATCGCGGAAGATTATCATCAGGACTATTATCGGAAAAATCCTTCCGCCGGCTACTGCCGCGCCGTGATCAAGCCCAAGATCGACAAGCTGAAAAAGTCACCGCTCGTCCAGCCCGCCTCGGGCTCCTGATTCGGTCGGCAGGCAAAACGCTGCGCCTCGCGCCGCGCGAGTTGCATTCGCCCAAAGCGCATCCATCGGTGTGCGGTGGTCCGCGCCAAATCCTCCTCGCTTCGTTCCGTTTCCGACATCGCCGCCCTTCCCGCGCCCGAGTGCATCCGCTTGCGCGGCGTGCGCCAAAACAATCTCAAGGGCTTCGACCTGGATCTTCCGCTCGGACGCTACATCGTGGTCACCGGCCCGAGCGGGGCGGGCAAAAGTTCGCTGGTTTTCGACACCCTTCACGCCGAGGGCCAGCGGCGCTACGTAGAGACGTTCTCCGCCTACACCCGCCAGTTTCTCGACCTCCTCGACAAGCCGAAGGTGGACGCCATCGAGAACATCCGGCCGTCCATCGCCATCGAACAGACCAACACCGTCAAAACCTCCCGCTCGACCGTCGGCACGATGACCGAGCTGACCGACTACTTCAAAGTCTGGTTCAGCCACATAGCCGCCTGCTACGATCCCGCCACCGGTCTCCCCGTGGAGAATGACACGCCCGCCACCATCTGGGAAAAAGCCTCCGCCCGTCACGCCGGCCGCACCGTCGTGGTGGCCTTTCGCGTCAAACGTCCCGCCAACTTCACCTGGGCCGAGATCCTCGCCAGCCTCAAGGCCCAGTCCTACGTCCGCGCACTCACGCCCGATCTGGCCGCCACGCGCATCGACGACTTGATCGCCGATCCATCGCCGCTCACGGCCGCCGCGCACCTCTTCGTCGCGCAAGATCGCATCGCGATCACACCCGATTCCCGCCTCCGCTTTCTGGAGGCTGCGGAGCGCGCGCTGCATCATGGACAGGGCGAACTCAACCTTTTCGCGCCCGCCAAGGGATCATCCGCATTCGAGGCCGCCGGCCACTACTCGCGCGGACTGCATTCACCCGAGACCGGACGCACCTTCCGCCCCGCCTCGCCCGCGCTGTTTTCCTTCAACTCGCCGCTCGGCGCCTGTCCCCGCTGCCGGGGCTTCGGGCGTATCATAGAAATCGATACAAACCTCGCCATACCCGACCGCTCCCTCTCTATCGCCGACGGAGCAATCAAGGCGTGGCAGGGCGAGACCTACGGCGAGTCGCAAAAAGATCTGCTCCGCTTCGCCAAAAAAATCGGCCTCCCGGTCAACGTCCCCTTCGCCGACCTGAGCCCCGCTCACCAGAAACTCGTGCTCGAGGGCGAGCCCGACTACGGCCAGCCCGGACGCGAGTGGCCCCACGCTTGGTATGGCCTGAAGGGCTTTTTCCAGTGGCTCGAAAAAAATACCTACAAGACCCACGTTCGCGTCTTCCTCTCTCGTTTCCGCGCCTACAATCCGTGTCCCGATTGTCGCGGCGCCCGCCTTCAACCCGACGCCCTCTGCTGGAAATGGCGGGATCGCACCCTTCCCGAGCTCTACCAACTTCCGGTCTCGGAGCTTTTCGCGCTCATAGGCGATTGGTCACCCGATTCCTCGTCCGCGAGCGACCTTGGCCGGAGCGCCCATCTCGCCTTCGACTCCATTCGGACTCGCTTGCGCTACCTCACCCAGGTGGGGCTTGGCTACCTCACGCTGGATCGCACGAGCAAGACCCTCTCCGGCGGCGAGACCATGCGCGTCGGTCTCACGTCCTGTCTCGGCACGTCGCTTGTCGATACGCTCTTCGTGCTCGATGAGCCCTCGGTAGGGCTGCACCCGCGCGACATCGACCGCCTCATCGAGATCATCCGCACTCTCACGCGCGCGGGAAATACCGTCGTCGTGGTCGAGCATGACGAGGCCATGATCCGCGCCGCCGACCACGTGATCGAGATCGGCCCCGTGCCCGGCGCCAAAGGCGGCCACCTTGTCTTCCAAGGCGACCTGCCCGCGCTCCTCCGCGACCGCGCCTCGCTCACCGGTTCCTATCTCTCCGGCCGCAAATCCATCCCCACTCCCGCCAGCCGTCGCAAGGTCGCGTGTGCATCCGGCTCTCAGGCCTGGCTCACCTTCGACCACGCCACCAAGCACAACCTCCGCGACATCACCCTGCGCATCCCACTCCACCGCTTCGTCGCGCTCTCAGGCGTTTCGGGCTCGGGCAAATCCACCCTGCTCGACAAGGTCGTGCACCAAGGCCTGCTCGCCAAACGCCACCAACTCACGGAGGACGCCGCGCAAATCGCCGCCATCACCGGAGACGACGCGTTCACCGAGATCGTGCTAGTGGACCAGTCGCCGCTCTCGCGCACCCCGCGCTCCAACCCCGCCTTGTATGTCGAGGCGTGGGATATGATCCGCGAGCTCTACGCCAAGACGCCCGCCGCTCTCGCCGCTGGCTTCAGCGCCTCGTCCTTTTCGTTCAACGCCGGCGACGGCCGCTGCGATCATTGCCAAGGCCTCGGCTATGAGCGCGTCGAGATGCAGTTTCTCTCCGACGTTTTCGTTCCCTGCCCCGTCTGCGAAGGCCGGCGCTTCAAGCCCGAGATCCTCGCCATCACCCATCAGGACAAATCCGTCGCCGATCTGCTCAACACTTCCGTCTCCGACGCCCTTGAGCACTTCGCGGCCCAGCCCGCCATACGCGCCCGTCTCGCCGTGCTGGATCAGGTCGGCCTCGGTTACCTCACCCTCGGCCAGCCGCTCAACACTCTCAGCGGCGGCGAGGCCCAGCGCCTGAAGCTCGTCAAATACCTCACCGGCTACACCGCCGCCTCCGGGAGCGCCGCCCCTGGGAGCGTAGACGTCCCCGTCGGCCCCTCCGGCGCTCTGCTCCTTCTCGACGAACCCACCACGGGCCTCCACCGCCACGACGTAGCCCGCCTCCTCCAAGTCCTACAGACCCTCGTGGATCGCGGCCACAGCCTCGTCGTCATCGAGCACAACCTCGACGTGTTAAAATCTGCCGACTGGCTCATTGAGGTCGGCCCCGAGGCCGGAGCTGGAGGCGGTCGCATCGTCGCCGAGGGCACGCCCGAGCAGGTCGCGCGCACCGCGACGGCCACCGCGCCCTACCTCGCCGAAGCCCTCGCGCTCACGCAAGACACCAGCGCCGATCTACTCGCCGCCGAGCCCGTCGCCGCGCCGCCCTCCACCACGCTGCATCCCGCCGCCCTACGCCTGGAAGGTGCGCGCGAAAACAACCTCAAGAACATCTCGCTGACCATTCCCCATCGTCAGCTCAACGTCGTCACCGGCGTGTCCGGATCTGGCAAGAGCACCCTGGCTTTCGACATTATCTTCGCCGAAGGCCAGCGCCGCTTCATGGATTCGATGAGCGCCTACGCCCGCCAGTTTGTGGAGCAGATGCCTAGGCCCGCCATCGATCGGCTGACCGGCATCCCGCCCACCGTCGCCATCGAGCAACGCATTACCCGAGGTTCGCGCAAGAGCACCGTGGCCACCATCACCGAGGTCGCCCAATACCTGCGCCTGCTCTACGCCCGCCTCGGTGTGCAGCACCACCCCGACACCGATCGCCCCGTCCAGCCGCTCTCGCCCGCGCAGCTGAAAAACCTCCTAGCCAAGATCCTCGCCACTCCCGCCGCCCAAAAGGCCCGCCATCTCTACCTTTGCGCCCCGCTCATTCGCGGTCGCAAGGGCCATCACCAGCCCATCGCCACCTGGATCGAGGATCACGGCTTCGAGCTCATGCGCGCCGACGGTCGTGTCTTCCCCGTGGCCGCGTTTGAAAAACTCGACCGCTACTCGGAGCACGATGTCGAGGTCGTGGTGGCCGATCTCAAACGCAAGCCGGACTCCGGCGCAGAGAAACCGTCAGCCAAGTCCGCAAAATCGACAGCGAAGAAAAAATCATCCACCGCCGCTACGCTTCCATCGCCCGCCGAGGCGCTCGAGCAAGCGCTTCAGCTCGGCAAGGGCAGCTGCTTCCTGCTGACCGAAAAAGGCGAGACCTTGTCCTGGTTTTCCACCACGCGCACCGACGCCGAGACCGGCGAGAGTTTCCCCGAACTCGATCCCAAGCATTTCTCCCACAATTCCCCGCGCGGATGGTGCCCCACCTGCCGTGGTCACGGCCGGGTCTTTCCATGGATGCTTATTCCCGACGAGGACGCCCGCAACGAGGACGATCCCGCCGCCCGTCTGCGCGCCTTCGGCATCGATTCCGAGGAAGACGTCGCCGACGCCGGCACCCTTTGCCCCGACTGCGAGGGCCAGCGCCTCGCCCGCATCCCGCGCGCGGTGAAGCTCCACTTCACCGGCAAACACCCGCCCCTCTCGCTGCCCCGGCTGCTCACCTCCACGCCCTCCAGCCTGCTCCATAGCCTCGAACAACTCGACTTGGACGAACGCGGCCGGGCCATCGTGCAGGATATCCTGCCGCAAATTCGCGAACGCCTCCGCTTCCTCGATCACGTGGGCCTGGGCTACCTCTCGCTCGACCGCCCCACCGATACGCTCAGCGGCGGCGAGGCCCAGCGCATCCGTCTCGCCGCCCAACTGGGCACCAACCTCGCCGGCGTGCTCTACGTCCTCGACGAGCCCTCCATCGGTCTCCACGCCCGCGACAATGATCGCCTGATCGAGACCCTTCAGGCCCTCCGCGACAAAGGAAACACCCTCCTCGTCGTCGAGCACGACGACGACCTCATGGAGCGTTGCGACCGGCTCATCGATCTCGGCCCCGCCGCCGGCATCCACGGAGGCGAGATCCTCGCCGAAGGCACGCCCGCCGAGGTCAAGCGTATCGAAAAATCCCTTACCGGACGCTACCTCAGCCAAGGCATCAAACACCCCCTGCGCGGCGCCTACCGCCCCGTCAGTGAGAAGTCGCCCCGTCGCGCCCACCCCGGGAACGCCGAGCCCCAGCTCGGCCCTCCGTCCGCCTGGCTCACTCTCGCCGGCGCCCGCCTGCGCAACCTCAAAAACTTCGACGTTCGCATCCCGCTCGGCCGCCTGACCATGGTCTGCGGCCCCTCGGGCGCGGGCAAATCCACCCTCTTCCGCGACCTGCTCCACCCCGCCGTCGCCCACGCGATTAAATCCAAATCCGCCAAACTCACCGGCAAGGCCTACGCCAAAGCGACCGAGTCCAATGTTCGCAATACGAACATTGGCGCGGAGCCCCCCTTTGCAGAACTTCGCAATGCCCACGGCTTCAAACAAGTGATCGAGGTGGACCAGTCCCCCATCGGCAAAACCCCGCGCTCCACGCCCGCCACCTACCTGGGGATCTTCGACCTCATCCGGCAATTTTTCGCCTCCATTCCGGAATCCAAGATTCGGGGCTACACCGCAGGCCGCTTCTCCTTCAACACCGCCGGCGGGCGTTGCGAGACCTGCGCCGGCGCCGGCCGCGTGAAGCTCGAAATGGCCTTCATGCCCGACACTTACCTGCCCTGCGACGACTGCCGGGGCACGCGTTACGCCCCCGAACTCGCCGACCTCACCTGGAAGGGCAAAAACATCGCCGACGTTCTCGCCCTGACCTTCGAGGAAGCCGTCGCCTACTTCGACTTCCACAGCCAGCTCAGCCAGGTCTGCCAGCTCATGGTGGATTGCGGCCTTGGCTACCTTACGCTCGGCCAGTCCTCGCCTACCCTAAGCGGCGGCGAGGCCCAGCGACTCAAGCTGGTCACCGAACTCACCCACGGCCTGGCCTCCTACCGCGAACGCAGCCGCAACATCGGTTTCCAAAATCTCTACATTCTGGAGGAGCCCACCATCGGCCTGCACCTGAGTGATTGCGAAAAACTCATCCGCGTGTTGCACGCCTTGGTGGATCAAGGCCACACCGTCGTCGTGATCGAGCACCACCTGGACCTGCTCGCCGAGGCCGACTGGATCATCGAGCTCGGCCCGGTGGGCGGCCCCGATGGCGGTAAATTGCTCTACCTAGGCGAGCTCGCCGGTCTGCTAAAATCCAAGCACTCACCCACTGCCCCTTATCTTCAGGCCAAGGTTAAATCGAGTTCGCCCGGCGCGCGTTGAGATCATCGCCGGCAGGCCGTGTTCCCGCCGGTCGTGTGCACGCACAAAAAACCGCCGCCCTTTGCGGGGCGGCGGCGGGTTGACGGAGGTCAACCGACTCCGTATCCAATTTCCAATTACTTGGAGGGAACGGGCACGGTGGCGATCGTCTTGAGGATGCGCGACGCCACGTCGTAGGGATTGGCGGCGGAGTTCGGACGACGATCCTCGAGGTAGCCCTTGTAGCCGCTGTTGACGAAGCTGTGGGGCACGCGGATCGAAGAACCGCGGTCGGCGATGCCGTAGGTGAACTTGTCGATCGACTGGGTCTCGTGGAGACCGGTGAGGCGGAAGTGGTTGTCGGGACCGTAGACGGCGACGTGCTCGGACATGTATTTCGCGAACGCGGCCATGAGGGCCTCGAAGTATTCCTTGCCGCCCACTTCACGCATGAACTTGGTCGAGAAGTTGGAGTGCATGCCGGAGCCGTTCCAATCGAGCGGGCTGTTGTAAACGCCGCGGATCGGCTTGCAGTGGAACTCGACGTCGATGCCGTATTTCTCGCAGAGACGGATCAGGAGGTAGCGGGCCATCCACACGTCGTCGGCGGCCTTCTTGGAGCCCTTGCCGAAGATCTGGAATTCCCACTGGCCGGAAGCGACCTCGGCGTTGATGCCTTCGTGGTTGATGCCGGCATCAAGGCAGAGGTCGAGGTGTTCCTCGACGATCTGGCGAGCCACGCTGCCCACGTTGCGGAAGCCGGCGCCGCAATAGTAGGGACCCTGCGGGGCAGGGAAGCCACCCTCGGGGAAGCCGAGCGGACGGCCATCCTGATAGAGGAAATACTCCTGCTCGAAGCCGAACCAGGTGTCGGGGTCGTCAAGAATGGTGGCGCGCGAGTTCGAGACGTGCGGCGTGCCGTTGGCGTTCATGACTTCGCACATCACCAGCACACCGTTCTTACGGGTGGAGTCAGGATAAACCGCGACGGGTTTGAGCACGCAGTCGGAGCTGCCGCCGGGGGCCTGCTGGGTGGAGCTGCCGTCGAAGCCCCAGAGGGGAAGCTCCTCGAGCTTCGGGAAGCTCGCGAATTCCTTGATCTGGGTCTTGCCGCGCAGGTTCTGCACAGGCTTATAACCGTCTAGCCAGACATATTCGAGTTTGTATTTAGGCATGGATGTGGAGGTTGGGAGAATGTGGGCTCGGGTCTGAGACGGCTCCGCACACAGTCGCGCGGTTGACCTCAGGTAAAGACCAGCGTCCACCATTTTAGCACCCACCATGCCAGCAATGAAAAAAATTGCTGCCTGAGTTATCCATGCATGATTTTCATACCATAACGCAAAGTAAGTGCCCAAGCGTGCGATCAAAATCGATCACTTCGGCGCTTGGCGCGGACTTGCGCGGCACAAGAAGCTGCCGATGCTGACCAATTTCGACCATGCAGGAGATGAAAGACACGCGCCGGGCTTTGGTGCGCATCGGCTACGACGGCCGGGTGCACAAAACATTTCGCGGCCACCAGGCGCGTGAACGATTCGAAAACGAGGTTCGCGTGCTGCGCTATCTGGAAAGGCGCAATTGCCCGAATGTTCCACGCGTGTTGGAGGCTTATCCCGAGGAGCCCCGCCTCGTCACCACCAGCTGCGGCCAGCGCGTCGAGCATATCAACGAGGACAAAGTCCGTGAGATTTTTCATACCTTGGAGCACGATTATCGGGTGCGCCACGAGGATGCCTATGCGCGAAACATCACCTACTCGCCGCAGGCTGGAGAGTTTTGTGTGATCGATTTCGAGTTCGCCACCATCCTCGATCCCGCCGCCCCACCTGGTCCGAACCTCGATATGCCCCTGCCTGACGGCCCGCGGGGCGATTGAGCCACGCCATATCCGCTTCAGGTATTTGCCCGATTGGCCGCATTCCGCATCCAGCCCAACTTTCCTCCCTCCATGTCCGATTCCATCCCTGCCGCCGGCCTGCACTGGTCCGGCCTCACCCATCGGGGCAAGGTCCGCCCCAATAACGAGGACACGTTTCTCGCGCTAAATTTCGACGGCCACGAGGTCCGCTATCTGGGCAAAACCGGCGAGGCCACCCTGCGCGGGGGAGATTTCGTTTTCGCGGTCAGCGACGGCATGGGCGGCGCGCGGTCGGGCGAATTCGCCAGCCGCATCGCGGTGGACAAGATCACCAAACTCCTGCCCCGAGCCTACCGCTTGTCCGCCGCCGGCATGAACGCCGGTTTCACCGACGTCGTCCAAGAGCTCTTCATCGCCATCCATGACGAGCTGCTCAAGCTGGGCCGCAGCTACGCCGAATGCTCCGGCATGGGAGCCACCCTGACGCTCGCTTGGTTCACGCCCGAATGGCTCTACTTCGGCCACATCGGCGACAGTCGTCTCTACTACCTGCCGCGCGAAGGCGGCATGCGGCAGCTCAGCCACGATCACAGCTACGTCGGCTGGCTGCGCCGCGAGGGCAAAATCAACGAACGCGAGGCGCGAGAGCACCCCGGGAAAAATTCCCTTCAGCAGGCCCTGGGCGCCGGCCACCAATTCGTCGATCCGCAGGTGGGCGCCCTCGCCCACCGTCCGGGCGACCGCATCCTGCTTTGCTCCGACGGCGTGATCGACGGTCTCTGGGATCGCGCCCTGGAGGATTTGATCCGCGACCCGGGCCCCGCTCGCCTGCATCAACCCGCCGCGTTTCGCATCGTGGAAGAGGCGCTGGAAAACTCCGGCCGGGACAATTTGACCGCGCTCGTGGTCGAGATCGCCGCCGGCTCCACCTCGGCCTGATGCCCGCCACCCCGCATTGTCTCGTTTTTGTTTACGGCACGCTCAAGCGCGGGGGCTCCAACCACGCCCAACTTGAGGGCGCGCGGTTTATCGGCGACGCCCGCCTGCGCCCCGGATACACGATGTATTCACTGGGTGCATACCCGGGGCTCGTGGCCGAACCCGCTTCGGCCGACCGCGTCACCGGCGAAATCTGGGCCGTGTCGCACGCGATGCTTACCCGCCTGGACGCCTTCGAGGGTGTTGACGAAGGCCTCTACCAACGCGCGGCCGCCCCGCTCTCGGAGTTTCCGTCGGACCTCTCGCCGACCGACGCCGCCCGGGTGGAGATGTATCTTTATTTGCGGCCGGTCACGGGCCGAGAACGCCTTGGCGAATCCTGGCCGGTCAGACGCTGAGCCGGCATAAAAAACGCCACGCCCCAAAGAGGCGTGGCGTGTGTGCAAAGCGATTTTGCGCGGTTTGAACGAACCTCAGTCTTCCGACTGGAGCGCCGCGATCACGGAGAAATCCTCCAGCGTGCTCGTGTCGCCCTTCACCTCGCCGCCGACGGCGATCTGCTTGAGGATGCGCCGCATGATTTTCCCGGAACGGGTCTTGGGCAGGGCCGCGGCGATGCGGATCTGATCCGGCTTGGCGAAGGAACCGATCTCCTTGCCCACATACGCGCGCAGTTGCTCCTTCAACTCGTCCGTGGCCTGGATGCCGTTTTTGAGCGACACAAAGACGACCAGCGCCTGGCCCTTCAACTCGTCGGGCTTACCCACCGCCGCGGCTTCCGCGACCGCAGGATGCGAACCTAGGGCGCTTTCGACCTCGGCCGTGCCGATGCGATGCCCGCTGATGTTGAGCACATCGTCGATGCGACCGACGATCCAGAAGTAGCCGTCCTTGTCCTGCTGCGCACCGTCGCCGGTGAAATACCAGTCCGGGTGCTTGGGGAACTCAGAGAAGTAGGCCTGCTTGAAACGGGGCGCGTCGTTCCAAAGCGTGCGCAGCATCGAGGGCCAGGGTTTGGTGATCACGAGTTTGCCACCCGTGCCGCGCGGCACTTCCTTGCCGCTCTCGTCCACCACCTTGATCGATACGCCGAAGAACGGCAGCGTAGCCGAGCCGGGTTTGCACGGGGTCACGCCGGGGATGGGCGCGATCATGATGGAGCCGGTCTCGGTCTGCCACCACGTGTCCACGATGGGGCAGCGTCCCTTGCCGATCATCTTGTGATACCACTGCCAGGCCTCTGCGCTGATCGGCTCGCCCACGCTGCCCAGCAGGCGCAATGAATCGAGGCGGTGCTTCAGCACGTAGTTGTCGCCCCAACGCATGAAAGCGCGGATCGCGGTCGGCGCGGTGTAAAGGATGGTGAGGCTGTGCCGGTCGATCATCTCCCAGAAGCGGTCGGGCTCGGGCTGGTTCGGCGCGCCTTCGTAAAGGAAGACCGTCGAGCCGTTCGAGAGCAGACCATAGACGACGTAGCTGTGGCCCGTGATCCAGCCGATGTCGGCCGAGCAGAAATAACGGTCCGTCTCCTTGAGGTCGAAAATGTAGTGCGAGGACAACTTTGCGCCCAAGAGGTAACCCGCCGAGCTGTGCAACACGCCCTTGGGTTTGCCGGTGGAGCCAGAGGTGTAGAGAATGAAAAGCGGATGCTCGGAATCAAAGGCCTTGGCCTTGTGGAAATTCGGGCCGCCCTTCCACGCATCGTGCCACCAGATGTCGCGCCCCTCGGTCATCTTGATCTCGTGAGCGGTGCGTTTCACCACCAAGCAGGCCTGCACCGACGGACACGCCGGCAGCGCCTTATCCACCGCGGACTTGAGCTCGATGATCTTGCCGCGGCGCCAGCCACCGTCCGCCGTGATCACCAGCTTGGCCTGGCAGTCGTTGATCCGGTCCTTGACCGCCTCGGGGGAAAACCCGCCGAAAATCACCGTGTGGATCGCGCCGACGCGCGCGCAGGCGAGCATCGCGATCATCGCCTCCGGGATCATCGGCAAATAGATCGCCACGCGGTCACCCTTGCCCACGCCGAGATTCTCAAACACGTGCGCCAGACGGCACACGTGCAGATGCAGCTGCTTGTAGGTAATGGTCCGCACGTCGCCCGGCTCGCCCTCGAAAATGATCGCCGCCTTGTTCTCACGGGCGGTTCCGAGGTGCCGGTCCAGGCAGTTTTCGGATACGTTCAACGCGCCGCCGACAAACCACTTGGCCTGGGGTGCCTTCCACTGGAGAACCTTTTTGAAAGGTTTGCGCCACACGATGTGCTCGGTGGCCATCCGCTTCCAGAATGTTTCTGGAGCATTGACAGACTCGGCATGCAGCTTCTTGTAAGCAGCCATACTGCCAAGATTGGCTTGGCGCTGAAACTCAGCAGTTGGTTTGAACACCCGTTTTTCACGGGACACGGAAGTGATGTTTTTATCCGACACGTTGAGGTGCTGGTCTAGGGTTGGGGTTTTGCGCACGCCGTCAGTGGCGTGAATTAGAAAAACGCGAAGCCCTTATTCCTGCCGCTATTGGAAGCGTCAAGCGCACGGGGGCTCAAATTTCCCCGATCAGTCCGCGCGGTGTGAATCATTTCAATTTCTAATGCCTGCCAAGAAAACCACTACACGCCGAGGCCCCGCCAAAAAGACGGCCGCCGCCACCGAATCCGTCGCTGTCGCGCCCGAACTCGAACTGGCCGCCGCTCCCGCCGCTCTGCCGGTGGCACCTGCCGCGCCCGCCCCCGTCGTCACCTCCGTGCCCCAAGTGCCCAGCGCCGAGGCCATCGCGGCCGCCCAGGCCATCCTCGCTCAAGCCGCCGCCGCTCAGGCCGCCCTCCTCGCCCACCCTGCCGTCCCGCCCGCCCCTGCGCCCGCGCCCACTCCTGTTGTTGCAGCCACGCCTGCGCCATCTCCCACGCCTGCACCCGCGCCTGTCGTCCCCGTAGCGGCTCCGGCTCCCGCACCTCCGCCGCCCCCTCCGCCCGAGAATCTGGTGACGGTCGAGGGCATCCTCGACATCGATACCCAGCGCGGCGGTGGCAATGGCTCGCTGCTCGATCCCACCAAAAACGGCCGTAGGCGTCCGACGGATACGTTCGTGCCCAAGGAAATGATCCGCCGCTTCCGCCTGAAGCAGGGCAGCATCGTCAAGGGTGTGGCTTGGCCTGCGGAAGGTCGTTTCCCCAACCCGAAGATGAAATTCATCGAGTCGGTGGACGGCATCGATCTCGAAGACCGCTTCCGCAAACCCGATTTCACCCAACTCACCACCATCTCGCCCGAGCAACAGCTCAAGCTCGAGACCCGGGACGGCCGCATGACCACGCGCGTGGTCGATCTTTTCTGCCCCATCGGCAAGGGCACGCGCGGCCTCATCGTCGCCCCGCCCCGCACCGGCAAGACCACCATCCTGCGCGACATGGCGCTGGGCGTGATCGAAAACCACCCCGAGTGCCATGTGATGATTCTCCTCGTAGACGAGCGCCCGGAAGAGGTCACCGATTTCCGCCGCGGCGTCGGAGCCGAGGTCTGGGCCTCCTCCAACGACGATCCGGTCGAGAATCACATCCGCATCGCCGACCTCGCCATCGAGCGCGCCCGCCGCCTTGTCGAGGTGGGCAAAGATGTCGTGCTGTTCATCGACTCGCTCACCCGCCTGTCGCGTGCGCACAACACCGCCAAAAACTCCGGCCGCACCGGCTCGGGCGGTCTCGATGTCCGCGCGCTGGAAAAGCCCCGCCAGCTTTTCGCCTCCGCCCGACGCACCGAGGAGGCCGGCTCCCTCACCATCATCGCCTCCATCCTCGTCGAGACCGGCTCGCGCATGGACGATGTGATCTTCCAAGAGTTCAAGGGCACGGGTAACAGCGACCTCATCCTCGACCGCAAGTGCGCCGAACTCCGTCTTTGGCCGGCCGTCAACATCCAGGCTTCCGGCACCCGCAAGGAGGAGCTGCTCATCGATTCAAAACGTCTCGAAACCATCCACTTCTTCCGCCGCGCCTTGGTGCAGGCCAAGATCGAAGAGGCCTGCGAGACCGCGATCAGTCGCCTCAACAAAACCAAAAACAACGACGAATTCATCAAGCTCGTCGGCCGTTGATCTCGCGCCGATCTCCTGCCCGCTTTCGCGTCCACCAACCGAGTCCGCCCCGCCGAGGGCGGACTTTTTTTATCGCACGTTTTGCGTCAGGCCGAGGCGCCAACGCTCTTCGCCGCGTCGCGCACCACGGAGACAAATTCCTTCAGCTCCACCGGCTTCACGAGGTAGCGAAATACCGCCGCCTCGTTCACCGCCCGGAGCAACATCTCGGGCTTCATGAACCCCGTGACCAGCACGCGCGCCATGTCGGGAAACTCTTCACGCGCATGCACCAGAAAACTCAGGCCGTTTCCGCCGGGCATGAGGTGATCGGCCACCACCACACGGAAAGCCCGCTTGTGCAGCGCGAACTCGGCCTCCTTGACCGTCGTGGCCGACACCACATCGAAATACGGGGACAACGCGCTCTCATACATTTCCAAGAGGGGTGCTTCGTCGTCGACGACAAGCACGGCATCTTTGGTGGTCGGAAGGGAGACGGGGGAACTCGCCATGGTCATCGACTTAGCCTCTGCAAACACCCCACACCTTAGCAAACCGTTTTCCTCTGGGTAGTATGCCTCAGTTTTACGTTGTTGCCGATCAGCCGCAAAAAACGAAACCTCATCTTCACTAGCCCATGGACGCCGACACGCTATTCGCAGCCCTGAGAACCGGCCAAGACATCGTCCCCGATCCCGAGTTATCGTCCCCTCGCCTCTGGCTGACCCGCAACGCCACCGGCAACACGCCTCTCCACGTCGCGGCACGTCACGGGCGCCTCAATCTCGTCCCCGAAGAGCTATTCACCCCCGAATATTTTTCGCGCAAAAACCAGGCCGGCTACACCCCCCTGCATCGCGCCTTCGAACACAGCTCGGCCCCTTCCTCACTGCCGCCCCGCCTCCTCCTTCACGACCTGCTGGCCATCACCAGCAATGCCGGCTTCTCCTGCTACCACATCGCCGCCGCAAACGGACACCTCGGCATCCTCTCCCACTCCATCCTTACGCCCGAGCTCCTTTCCATTCGCACCCACTTGGGCAACACCCTGCTGCACGAGGCCGCCGAGGCCGGTCGCATCGACGACGTGCCGCCGGTCTTTCTAAACGCGGCCGCCTTCGCTCTCGCCAACCTGACGGGTGAGAC